>CAYLSS010000044.1:0-1927 GCA_964385765.1 uncultured Solibacteraceae bacterium | reverse complement strand
CCAGAACGAGAAGCGGGCCTGCCGGTCCACAGGATCGGTGATCCGCCAGATGGACACATTGTGATGCACACACCAGCCGCGATTCCGATAGCTCTTGCTCGCCGTCACCGCGCCATTCTCGGCACACACTCGGGTCAGGCGGATCAATGGTTCGATGCACTCGGCCACGTTGCCCACTTCCGCCAGCCAGTAGTTCATCTGGGCGTTGATGTTGGTCGTGTAGCCGCCGTTCCAGGCGGCGTGGACCTGGTCGGACCAGATGCCCTGAAGGTTGGCGGGTTCCGAGCCGGGCCAACTGCTGGCGATCATCAGATATCGCGCGTATTGGAAGAAGAGCGCAAGCATCGCCGGCTCCCCGGTCTCGGCGAACTGCTTCAGTCGCTCGTCGGTGGGCAGATCCGGGGATGTTGTGCTGCCAAGATCAATCTCGACACGGTCGAACAGGCGCCGGTACGCTTCGATGTGGCGATCGCGCATCGCCGCGTAACTTTGTTTGGCTACCGTATTAAGATCTCCCTCGCAACCAACGGCGGGGTCGACGCCTTCCTTGCTGGGAGATTTGCGGAAGCCGTTGAAGCTGCTGTCCGCGGCCAGCAGCAGCACCGCTTCGTCGGCGCTGCTGACGTGCACTCCCCTTTCGTCCGCCTGCACGCTGCCGCCGGTGAGGCGCACCTGAATCCTGGCCTGGAACGTCATCCCCCTTCCGTCGGCCGTCTCCGCGTAGAAGATGTTGCTGTCGGGGTCCAGTCCTTGTTTTGGATTGCCGTTGCGGTCGAAAAGCAGCGGATACTTGCGCTCATCGCCCATCCGCTGGATCTGAGTGAGAGTGCGATTGGTTCCCCACATCGGCAGCTTCGCGGTGAGAGCGACGCCGTCCTCACCGGCGGGTGTTTGCTGCGCGAATTCGTGAGGCGTGTCCAGCGAAACAGTGAATGAGAGGCTTCCCGTCTCGCTGCAGCTCAGGCGGATCACGATCAGGTTGTCAGCGGCTGTCGCGAAGAACTCCCGCTCGTAGCGCCTGCCGCCAATGCGATAGGAGACATGAGCCAGGGCGTTGCCGATGTCCAGGTCACGCCGGTAGTCGCTCCACTCGCCGTCATGATCCATTGCGAGCCGCAGGTTGCCCAAGGTCGTGTAGGTCTGATGATTCCGGCCCAGCATATGTCCGGTCACATACTCGTCGGCCTCTTCGTAGCGCCCGGCCTGTATCATCGCGAAGACCTTGTCCACGTGCCGGTGGATCTGCGGCTCGCCGTTCGGCCCCGGCTCGCCCGCGTAGAGGGTGTCTTCGTTCAGCGAAATCAGTTCTTCGCTGACCTTGCCGTAAATCATTCCGCCTAGCCGGCCATTGCCGATGGGCAGCGCCTCAGTCCAAACGTCGGCGGGCTGCCTGTACCAGAGTGTCAGTTTGGGGTCGGCTCCTTCTCTTCCGCCGCCGCATGACGGCAGCGCCAGCACGGAGCCCACAATGCCGGCGGCTTTCAGGAAGTCTCTTCTGGAGGCGGGCGTCTCTTTCATTTGGCGATCCGATTACACCTTGTGCACATACACGTAGTAGGCGCCCACGTTGAGCTTCGCGTCGCCGGTGAACCACGCCTGGACGCGCGTCTGCCCTTTCTTCAGCTCCAGCCGAAACCGAATGGCTTTGTCTGATTCGTCCACGTCCTCTTTCGCGGTCTGCCCGGCCACCTCCAGTCCGGCATGCCTGATCGCCAGCGCCTTGCCTTTGTCGTAGGAGTAGATTCCCTCCTCATCCATGATCAGCCGCGGATCATGCAGAGCAGTCGCCGCAGCACGAATGGGCAGATCCGCCTCTCGCGGCCATCGACGCAACTCGAATTCGTATGTGCCGTCAGCGGCGATCTCGACGTGCCAGAAGCCGTTCATCTCGAGACCCTCGCGCACGTGCCCCTGCGCCCATGGCACC
>CAYLSS010000043.1:0-11606 GCA_964385765.1 uncultured Solibacteraceae bacterium | reverse complement strand
ATTCTGGCGGCGACGCCCGAGGATGGCCAGCCCGTCCTCGTTCGGCCAATGGCGGATGTGCCGGCAGGGACGCGGCTCCGATGAGACTGGTCGATTCACATTGCCACCTCGACGATCAGCAGTTCGACACAGACCGGGATGCGGTCATTAAACGGGCCCTGGAAGCGGGCGTCACCTCAATGCTGGCCATTGGGACCGGTATTGGTCCGCCGGACCTGGAAGCGGGTATCCGCTTGGCCGAACGGTACGAGTTCATCCACGCTTCGGTCGGAGTTCATCCGCACGATGCCGCCAAGGCCGATGGTCGAGTGCTGCAACAGGCCGCTGAATTGCTGCGCCACCCGGAGGTGGTTGCCGCGGGTGAAATCGGTCTTGATTACCACTACGATTTCTCGCCTCGCGAGCAGCAGCGCTCCGTCTTCGTCGAGCAATTGAAAATCGCCGCCGACGCTGCCCTCCCGGTGATTATCCATACTCGTGAAGCCTGGGACGACACCTTGGCCGTTCTCGAAAAGTACTGGCCGGCGCCTCATGCGGGCGGCATCATGCACTGCTTTTCAGGCGGTCCCGCAGAGGCGCAGGAGGTGCTGCGGATGGGTTTCCATGTCAGCTTTGCCGGGATAGTGACCTTTCCAAAGGCCAAAGAGGTCCAGGAAGCCGTCCAGGTTGTTCCCCCGGATCGCCTGCTGGTGGAAACAGACTGCCCCTACCTGGCGCCGGCGCCCAAACGGGGAAAACGTAACGAGCCCGCATATGTGGTTCATGCGGCCAGGAAAGTGGCCGAATTGCGAGGGGAGACACTGGATGACATCGCCCGTACGACAACCGACAACTATGAGCGCCTTTGTTTGCGGCGTGGAATTGCGAGCAAGTAAACTGGGACCTACCTCATGGGCATAGGTAAGCTTGGGCAGACTCTCACTGCTAAGGAGATACTGGACCTCGTTCACGACGACCTCCAGAAGGTGGAACGCGAAATCGCCAAGGAGTCTGTGGCTTCAGTGGACGCGGTTACCAACATCGGGCGCTATCTGCAATCAAGTGGCGGCAAGCGTCTGCGTCCAATGCTGCTATTGTTGATCTCCAAGCTGGTCGGCGAATCAAACGATGACGCCGTGCGGCTGGCGGCGATCGTTGAAATGCTGCATACCGCCACCCTGGTCCATGATGACGTGATCGACGTCGCCGAGACGCGGCGGGGCAAGCCGTCGGCAAATGTCATCTGGGGGAACCACACGTGCGTCCTTGCCGGTGATTGGCTCTATATGCAGGCCTTTCAGGTTGCGCTGCGAATGCGCAACTTCCAGGTTCTCGATATCCTCATCGCCCTCACCCAGTTGATGGTGGAAGGCGAACTCCTGCAACTCGAGCGGATCGGCAAGATCGATGTCAGCGAGGCGGACCACATGGAACTGGTTCACCGCAAGACGGCCAGCCTGTTTTCCGCCTGCGCGCGCCTTGGGGCGCTTGCCGCCGGCGGCGACGATTCAGTCGAGTCGCGGCTGGCCGACTATGCCTGGAACCTCGGCATGGCGTTCCAACTGGTCGATGACGTGCTCGACTTCACCTCGCGCGAGGCCGTGCTCGGCAAACCGGTGGGCAATGATCTGCGGGAAGGCAAAGTTACCCTGCCGCTGATCTATGCGCTGGAGGATGCGGACCGCGAGGAAAGACGCCGCGTGGAGAAGGTGCTCAAGGACGGAAGCTATAACACCGTCTCGTTCCGTCAGATCCTCGACGTTGTCCACCGTCACAACGGGGTCGAGCGGGCGCAGCAACGCGCTCAGGCCTTCACGGACAAAGCACGCATCATCATTAGCTCCTTCGCCGGCTCTCCAGCGCAGCGCGCGCTTCAGGCGGTCACGGATCTCGTCACCGATCGCGACCACTAAGACTTCCAGCCGGTGGCGCCCAGCTAGTGGCCGCCATAGGATACTTTGAAGTCTATGCGTTGGTTGGTGTTGATTGCGTCGTCAATCATCTTCTTGTCGTGCGGCCGGGATTCCGGCGTGATACCGCGTCCCGAACACCCCAGGCCAGAATTCGAGCGGGCTCAATGGCTCAACCTGAATGGTCGCTGGGACTTCCGCTTCGATCCCACTGACCGCGGGGTCGGGGAGGGCTGGCAGCGCTCTGATCTCCCCTGGGAACAGCAGATTACTGTTCCGTTCTGCTGGGAGAGCGACCTTTCCGGGATCGGCGAGAAAGCCGGCCAGCAGATCGGCTGGTACCGGCGAGAGATCGCTATTCCAGCAGACTGGGGCGGCCGGCGCATCTGGCTTCGTTTCGAAGCGGTGGACTGGGAAGCCCAGGTCTGGATCGATGGTGTCCCGGTTGGTGAGCATGCCGGTGGCTACACTCCCTTCGCCTTCGATATCACGGGCAACGTGGGTCCAGGTGAATCCGCGACCCTCGTCGTTCGCGCCTTCGACCCGACCGACCGGGAACTTCCAACCGGCAAGCAGATCGCCTTCTGGTACACATTTACCAGTGGTATCTGGCAGACTGTGTGGCTCGAGGCCCGCCCGCCAACCTATCTCGAATCCCTGCAGACAACCCCGCGGCGCGATGGCGAACGCTGGGAGTTGGCCGTCAAGGCGACCTTGGCCGGTCCGGACGGAACTGCGACACTCCGGCTTTCCTCCCCCGATGAAACGGTTGCCGCCGCCCAGCAGGAGGTGACCCTTTCCGGTGGAACGGGCAGATGGCAGGGTGAGCTGGTAGTCGATTCGCCGCGGTTGTGGACGCCGGACGAACCCAACCTCTACGATCTGCGGGTCGAGGTGACTGGACCCGATGGCGAAACAGACATCGTCTCGACATATTTCGGCCTTCGCACAATCGGTCGAGGCGTCCATGGCGATGCATCTTATGAATCGATTCTTCTCAATGGCGACCCGGTCTACCTGCGGGGCGCGCTCGACCAGTCATTCAACCCGGAAGGCATCCACACAGCCCCCAGCGACGAGTTCCTGCGCCGTGACATCGAGCTGGCGAAAGAGCTCGGACTCAACTTTCTCCGCATTCACATCAAAGCGGATGAGCCGCGCCGCCTCTATTGGGCTGACAAGCTGGGCATCCTGCTCATGGCGGATATGCCGAACACGTGGGAGTACAGCGAAAGCGCCAGGCAGGCTTGGGAATCCACCATGCGCGAGGTGATTGCACGCGACCGGAATCATCCATCGATCATGGCATGGTGCTTGTTCAATGAGACTTGGGGTATCGGCGGCGACGAATACAAACAGCGCCCGGATATCCAGGAGTGGGTGAAGGCGCGTTTTTATGAAGTCCAGGAACTGGACCCGTCGAGACTGGTCGAGGACAATTCACCCAACCGCCGGGACCATGTTGTCACGGACATCAATTCCTGGCACTTCTACATTGACGATGAAGCGCGCGCGAGAGAGCATATCGAGGAAGTGGTCGCCCGCACCTATCCGGGTTCGACCTTCAACTACGCGCCGGGTCATCGCCAGGGCGCCGCTCCCTTAATCAACTCCGAGTACGGGGCAGTCAGCGCCGGAGGAGGCGACCGCGATATCTCCTGGGGCTTCCGATATCTGACCACGGAACTGCGCCGCCACGAGAAGATTCAAGGTTATGTGTACACCGAACTAACCGACGTCGAGTTCGAGCACAATGGATTTGTCAATTATGACCGGTCGCCCAAGGAGTTCGGCTACGATGCCTGGGTCGACGACATGACCGTCGCTGATCTGCAGGGAGAGGATTTTGTCGGTTTCGACTCTTTGCCCGTGATTGTCGCCGAACCCGGCCAGACACTGAGAATACCGACTTTCGTCAGTCATTGGTCCGACGTCGAAGGTGAGATTTGGTTGAAGCCTCGGCTCGTCGGAGTGGATGATCTTGGCCGGACAATCCGGGTCGAGCTCGACAAGAAGCCGGTTACCTGGCAGCGCTACCGGGTAACGATGCAAGCCCCCCTCGTTGTCACCGTGCCGGACCGTCCCTTTGCCGGCGCCATGGCGATGGAGCTGGCCGACGACCAAGACAATCGTCTGGCCGCCAACTTTGTAAATATCGTCGTCCCCCCAAGCTCCGGCGCCCGGAGCCCGGCCCGCCAAAATCTTGATCTCATCGATGCGCACCGGGTCGTGCTGCGGGTGTCGCCTCGCTCCATCGCGGCGTCGCGGTGGACTGGGGCTGGCGTCCCCCCGCGACTGGCCCGCCGTCAGACCCCAGGCAAATACTTCATCCAGGGCGCCGGGATCATTGAGTACCGCTTCGAGCTTCCCGAAGAGGTGGTTGCCGCGGATCCGGTGCGCGTCGGTCTCTTGATGGAGATCGCCACCGCGGCGCACGATGAACGTCTTGACTGGCCCCAGACAACAACGCCGCTCGACTACCCACAGACAGACGGCAACAACCATCCGGGATCGTTGAATATCTATCTGAATGGTCACGCACTTGCCCCGGTTTCATTCGCGAATGACCCCGCCGATGCACGTGGACTCCTCTCTCATCTGGCCAAAAGTTACCACGGCAGCTACGGATACTTGGTCAGTGCCGACGTCCCACTCGTTGATCTCCCTGGCGTAAGCCAGGGTTTGCGGCAGAATCCTGAGATTCGAGTCGTGCTGGAAGTCCCGCCCGGAGAGGGTGCTGCTGGATTGAGCATCTACGGAGCGCATAGCGGACAGTTCCCTATTGATCCAAGCGTAATTGTCGAAACAGAGCGGGACATCGAGTGGCAATGAGGGTAAACCTTGGGAGGGCCGCCGGGCGCTCCTCGGAGGAGTAAAGGAGCTGCCCGGCGGTCGTGCCTGCGGCGTTCAAAGCAGGTCACGAAATCGCGAAAGCCTATTTCGACCGACTTGTTCGGCTACACGAGAGCAGGCTATCACACTCCTGACTGTGAATGTACACTCTTCTTACCGAGGTCGAGAGGATCGGCTGCATCATGTGAACCCAATTTGCTCATAGAGTTAAGCAGCTTGGCGAATGGGAAATTAGCAGTAGCGTGACAAAGAGCGTCCGGGGGAAACGAGTCGGTCCTCTTCACCGAACCTGACTTTCTGTATGGTGTGACGCACCTTCAGCGCAATAGTTTCAGAAATGTGTCGGAAATCATGTAAAAAGGCCGTTGGCCCTGATTTCGCCATTCACATTCGAATCGCCATTCACAATGAGCCACATTTTTCTTTCTATCGGCCGTTGACGCTTCAAGTTATTGATATAGGCCTACATAAAGTCTCACGCCATTGGGACGCCACCGGACCCGCCGAGCGTGCCCCGTGCGCCCCGGATAGCCTGGGGTCGTGATGAAGAAATCCGATCTTGCGACACGACTAGCCCGAAACAAGAAGATAAGCAAAGCCAAAGCCGCCGACCAGGTGGACGCTGTCGTTCACAGTATTCTCCAGCAACTACGGCGTGGAGAAAAGGCGCCCATTCCGGGTGTAGGCATCCTCGGCCCGGATGGATGCTCTCCCGAATCACGGGCGGTCCCCGCCAAACCGGCTACCGGGAACAAGCGCAAGCGGGGACCGAAATGACGAAGCCCGTTGCTGAGCAGACAATGCGACAGGTAGCTGCCATTCTCAGAAAATGCCTCGAGGAAGGCCTGCCGGTGGAGATCGAGGGACTGGGCGTCTTTTGCCGCCGGGCGGACGGGGAGGTCGATTTCCTGGCCGAGATTCGCCCAAAGGTCTTCATTGCATATTCCGATGAGAACTTCGCAGAGGCCGAGCGACTTCGTCAATGCCTCGAAGCCGCGGGATTCGACCCGTGGCTCGACAAGAAAAGGCTTCTGCCGGGCCAGAACTGGCCGCGGTCAATCGAGCGAGCCATTGAAGTCTCGGATTTCTTCATTGCTTGCTTCTCGAAAAGAGGGATGGGCAAACGAGGATTCTTTCATTCCGAGCTGCGCTATGCGCTCGACTGCGCCCGGCGCCTCCCGCTTGGCGAGATCTTCTTCATTCCGGTCCGGTTCGACGACTGCCCCGTGCCCTCGCCGGTTTCGAAAGAAATTCAATACGTGGACCTGTTTCCCGATTGGAGCCAAGGTCTGGACCGGATCGTCTCGGTGATGCGCCGGAATGCAAGTCAGGCCAGACCCCGCGCCGCCTGATTAGCGGGCCGCCGTCTCCGAACGGTTGACCCGCTATCGTTATCGGCCAACCCAGACGACCAAAGAGAATTCCGGCAAATCCCGTGATCATTGCGACGATACGTCGAATATGGAGACATCCACAACGGCAACTGAATCCTGGAAGGACTTGTTCAGGCTCGACATCCGGGGCATCGACGACGACCATTTCCTCCTTGTGAGCTTGACGGGGGACCTCTACCACGCCGCCACGGACGGGAATAGCCGCCTGGCGGTCGAGCAGATTCTCGGGAGCCTCGTCGGGTATGTGAAAACCCACTTCGCCCGCGAGGAGCGCCTGATGCGAAGCCACCAGTACCCTGACTACGAAGCGCACAAGGCCCTGCATGACGGCTTCGCCCGGAAGGTGATCGAGTACCAGAGCGACTTGCAGCAAGGCCGCTCGAAAATCGCGCCGGAATGTTATCGGTACCTCAAGGACTGGATCGTGCACCATATCGTGGCCAGCGACAAGAAGCTCGCGAAGCACCTGAAAGAGCGCGGGGTTTCCTGACCCTGGGCTTTTCTCAGGCGGACTTTCGGATCGCGATTGGGTCAGCCGCGCGGTTTCGCGCCGGGTGAGCAGGTCGCGGTAAGCCTCCACGAGCGGCGCCCCTTCCCTGGCGGTAGCGATGCAGGCGTCCGGCATGGGCGGGATGAGTTCCGAAATCGCGAGGCCGATCTTCTTCGCCAGCGACTCAAGGTCGACAGGGCAGGCGAGGGGATCTGCTCGTTTGCGCTGCGCTACGCGCAGCGGGCCACCGGCGATTGGTACCTGGCGGAAGACGTGGTGCAGGAGGCCTTTTTTTCATTGTTCAAGTCCCTTACGGGCGGCCAGCGAATAGATAGCCCCAGGCGTGGACGTTATGTGTGGTGCGGCGCCAGATCAGCAAACATAAGGAGTGCCGAAAGCGGTTGGAAACGGAGATGGCTCTCGAGGAACAATCTTTCCATTCCGCCGAGGAATTATTAGATTTAGTCAGTTGCGCGGATTGTTCGTCACGCAACTGTGGAACCGGTCGGAGATAGGCGCCGAAGGCGCGGACGATTTGGGTGCGAGCTCTTGCAAGATGGTCGCCTCCGCTCGCGCGCGAGCCCTGCTCGCTGGTTCGGCGGGCGCGGTGTGGGGGAGAAGCCGACCAGGGGGGCGGCCGCGCACGTGGGGTCCACCTTTCGACGCCGTCCGATGGTTCGGTTTATTCGTGTCGCACGACCTACACGGCCGCTTGGAGCTTCTTGGCCATGTAGGCTTCGAAGACTTCCGAGGCGCGGCCTTGCTGGATTACTTCGCCGTGCTCGATCCACAGGCCTTTTTGGCAAAGCTCGCTGAGCACGGTCGGCACGTGTGAAACGCAGAGCAGGATGGTGCCCTGGTCGCGGAGCTCAAAGATGCGTTCGTGGCACTTCGTCTGGAAGTCCTTGTCGCCGACGGCCAGGATCTCGTCGATCATGAGGATTTCCGGCTCCACGTGGACCGCGATGGAGAAGGCCAGGCGCATGGTCATCCCCTGTGAGTAGGTGCGGATGGGCTCATAGATGAACTCGCCCAACTCGGCGAAGTCGACGATTTTCTTAAAAGCCAGTTCCGTTTCGGCTCGAGTGAGGCCGCACAGGGCGGCGTTCATGTAGAGGTTTTCGACGCCTGTCAGGTCCTGGTGGAATCCGGCGCCGAGCTCGAGCATCGCCATGACCCGTCCGTCGATGCTGACGCGGCCCTCTTCGGGGATAATCAGCCCGGCCGCCAGGCTGAGCAGGGTGCTTTTGCCTGCGCCGTTGTGACCCACGATGCCGAGCGTGTCGCCGGCGCTGAGGTCGAGGCTCACGTTGCGCAGGGCGTAGAACGACTCTTTGCCGCCCCGGCCACGCAGTGTATCGAGCACATAACGCCCAATGAACTGCCGGGACCGGCGGGAGTAGATCTTGGAAGCATTCTCGAATCGGACGTGGGGCATGACTATAAACAATCCGCGAAATTCCGCTTGAGCCTCCGAAAGACGAAGAATCCCACGACGAGGAAGCCGAAGGAAACGAGCACCAGCTTGTACATCAGGGCCGACGGCGGCATGCGGTTCTCCAGGACGATGGCCCGCGTGGCCAGCACGACCGCCGCGATCGGATTGTACTGGTAGATGGAGCGGTATTCCTGGGGGATCATCGAGAAGGAGTAGATGATCGGCACCAGCCAGAACAGCAGCGTGTTGGCCGATTCGACGATATACTGCATGTCGCGGAAATAGACGTCGAGCGCCGAAGTCACCAGGCTCAGCCCGCAGACGAAGATGATTTCCAGCAGGAAGATCACCGGCAGCAGGAACCAGTACTTGTTCGCCGGGATTCCCGAGAGAAAGGTGGCCACCACCAGCAGTCCGATCTGGATGGCGAAGTGGAGCACGTTGGCCAGCACGGTCGAGATCGGCAGCAACTCGCGCGGCATGGGGACGCGCTTGATCAAGCCGCTGTTCTGGTGGACGGAGACGGTAGCGGTCAGCCAGGAGAGAGCGAAAAAGTTGAAGATCACGATGCCGGAAAGTACGGCAAGGTGAAAATTCTCGCTCGGCCCCTGGAAGATCTTGGTGAAGACAAACCACAGGACCGACATCATCACGATGGGATTCAAGAGCGACCAGAAGACGCCGAGCGACATGTTCCGGTAACGGATCTTGAAGTCCCTGACGATGAGATTGCGGAGTAGAAATCCGAGATTGCGTGCGTACATGCAGGAATCGAAAAGCGACCTTAAGTGATCAATCTATATCGTACGCTAACTTCGCCGCCGGCACAGGCAGAGAGGATAGCATGGAAGGTTGACCTGGTCGGGGAACTTCTCTCGAAATGAAATCGTAGCCTAATGTAGCAGCCAGGCGAGGCATAGACAAAAGCGCAGGAAACGATGCCCTATTGCAGCAAATGCGGGGTTCAGGTCGCCAGCACGGATCGCTTCTGCAGCAAATGCGGTTCGAGACAGCCGAACGCGCGGCCGGCGGCCGCCGATCCTCTCTCCAATCTCAGTCCCCGGAATGCATCGCTGTTATGTTACATCCCGATGGTCGGCTGGATCGCCTCCATCGTGGTTCTTGCCTCAGTCCGGTTCAAGGCCGATCAGACGGTGCGCTTCAACGCCTTTCAGGGCCTCTACCTGTTCGTGGCGTGGCTGATCGTCGACTGGGCGGTGGGACCGATGTTCAGCCTCTCAACGGAACACCTCGACTTCTCGATCTCCGCGATGCTGAAAACCGTACTCTTCTTCACGTGGATCTTCATGATCATCAAAACGAGCAGGAACGAGACGGTGCGGCTGCCGCTGCTGGGGGAACTGGCGGAACGATCGATTGCCGAACAACGGTAGGGCCCCGCATCCGGCGCCCGGGGGGCGCTCTTTCGGGCACTGATTCGCGATATGCTGTCGGGTGATTTCGCGAGGCGAATTCAGACGAGCACTTCAACCGAGGAGTCGATAGATGCGTTTCCCAGTTGTCTGCATCCTACTGGCGGGTGCGATGTTTTTGGCCGGGTGCGGGCCGAGCCCAAAGGCCGAGATTAGCGGCGAGTTGCGCCAATGGCACAAGGTGACGTTGACGCTGGATGGCCCGTCGGCGCAAGAAAGCGACACCGATCCGAACCCGTTTGTGGACTACCGCATGACGGTGACCTTCGCTCACGACTCCGGCGAACCTTCGTACCAAGTTCCCGGCTACTTCGCCGCCGACGGGAACGCGGGCGAGACGTCGGCCGAAGCGGGCAACAAGTGGCGCGCTCATGTTTCGCCGGACAAGGCCGGCGTGTGGACCTACGACGTGGAGTTCATGCAGGGCGAGGAGGCGGCGGTCAATCGCGGCGTTAGGGGAACGCCGGTACCGGGAGTTCATGGCGCCAGCGGGTCATTCGAGGTACTGGCTTCCGACAAAACGGGCCGGGATTTCCGCGGCCGCGGGCGGCTCGAGTATGTCGGGAAACACCACTTGCAGTTCGCCGGCAGCGGAGAGTATTTCCTCAAGGCGGGCCCCGACGCGCCGGAGACGTTCCTCGCCTATGAGGACTTCGACGGCACCTCGACCAACAAAGTGGAGCTGAAGACGTGGGCTCCGCATATGGGGGACTGGCGCGAAGGCGATCCGACATGGAAAGGCGGCAAGGGGAAGGGCATGATCGGCGCGCTCAACTACCTGGCGGCGGAAGGGCTGAATGCGTTCTCGTTCCTGCCCTACAATGCCGGCGGCGACGGGGACAATGTCTGGCCGTTCATCGCCCGCGACGATAAGCTCCACTATGACGTCTCGAAGCTCGACCAGTGGCAGATTGTCTTCGATCACGCTCAGGCGCAAGGCCTCTACCTCCACTTCAAGCTGCAGGAGAACGAGATTGACGATACACGGGTGGGCCACGGGCGCAAGCCGGGCGAGGCGCCGACCGCGCTCGACGGGGGGAAGCTCGGTGTCGAGCGAAAGCTGTACTGCCGGGAGCTGATCGCCCGCTTCGGGTATGAGCTGGCATTGAACTGGAACCTGGGCGAGGAGAATACGCAATCGCCGGAGGAGCAGCGCGATATGGCCGCCTATATCCGCGAAGTGGATCCCTATGACCACCACATTGTGGTTCACACATTCCCGGGGGACCAGGACAAAGTCTACAGCCCACTGCTTGGGGAGCAGTCCGTACTGACCGGGGCGTCGCTGCAGAATCCGTGGGACCGGGTTCACCAGCGCACGCTGCAGTGGGTAAAAGCCTCGGCTGAAGCCGGGAAGCCGTGGGTGGTCGCCAATGACGAACAGAATCCGGCAACCCAGGGGGCCCCTCCGGACCCGGGCTACGAAGGATATGATGGCACGGACCGGAGCGGCAAGCCGGTCGAGCAGAGTATCCACGACATACGCAAATACACTTTGTGGGGCAACATCATGGCCGGCGGCGCCGGCGTCGAGTATTACTTCGGCTACCAGCTTCCGCAAAACGATCTCATTGCCGAGGACTATCGGAGCCGGGACAAGAGCTGGGATTACTGCCGCATCGCGCTCGATTTCTTTCGCAAGCGAGACATCCCGTTTTGGGAAATGACCAATGCGAACGCTCTCATCGGCAACCCGGAGAACAACAACAGCAAGTACGCTCTGGCTAGGCCCGGCGATCTGTACCTGGTGTATCTGCCCAACGGCGGCAGCACGACTCTCGACCTGTCGGAGGCCTCGGGCTCTTTCACAGTCTCCTGGTTCAATCCCCGCGACGGAGGCGAGCCGGGATCCGGTACAGTCAGAAGTGTAGAGGGCGGCGGCAAGCGGTCACTGGGCAATCCGCCGGCGGACGCCGGGGAGGACTGGCTGGTGATCCTACGGCCGCAAGGCTGATAGAGGGCCGCCGGGATCCGGGAAGAACGAGCGATGGGTCAGTGGCGGTCAAGAGCATGCCGGCTCGGGATGGCAGCGGCGTTGGGGTTCCATGCTCCGGGGCAGCCGCCGAGGTCTCCGCCGCATTGCCATCCGCGGCGAAATAGCCGGGAACA
>CAYLSS010000042.1:4129-11691 GCA_964385765.1 uncultured Solibacteraceae bacterium | reverse complement strand
TGGCGCTGGCGACCATCGCCCGCGTCGGCACGCACCCCGCCCGCCTGGTGCTCGGATTCATGATCGCGACGGCGTTCCTTTCGATGTGGGTCTCCAACACCGCGACCACAATGATGATGCTGCCCGTCGCCATGGCGGTTGTTCAGCAGGTGGCGGAAACGGCCCGGCTCGACGGCCACAGCGACGAGGGGACGGCAATGCGGGTCCGCGACGGCTTCGGCCTGGTACTGCTGCTCGGCGTCGCGTATTCGGCGAGCATCGGCGGCGTCGCGACGATCGTCGGCACCCCGACTAACGTGGCACTGCTCGGCTTCCTTGCCGAACGATTTCCGGAAAAACCGGCGATCTCATTCCTCGACTGGTCTCTGGTCGGCTTTCCGGTGGTCATTGTGTTCCTGCCGATCGCGTGGCTCTTTCTTTGCCGTTTTGGGGGGCCGCTCGCGCTGTCGCGCATCCAGTTGACGGCGAGCCAGTCCGTCATTCACGAGGAGCGGAAGAAACTCGGTAAAATGTCCGGGCCCGAAAAGATCGTGCTGGGGGCATCCTGTTGCCTGGCCTTTCTTTGGGTTTTTCGGCAGCCGATCGAGGTCGGGATCTTCACGATCCCGGGATGGTCGCAAGTCTTCTCGTACGCCGGCTTCCTGCACGACGCGACCGTGAGTGTGCTGATCGGAGTCATCCTCTGCCTCATCCCGGTGAACGGCGGCCGCGGCCTCGAATGGAAGGGCCGAAGGGAGTTCTTCGTGATGGACTGGCGTACGATCCAGGTCGGCTTACCGTGGGGGATCGTCATTCTGTTCGGCGGTGGGTTTGCGCTCGCGGCCGGGATGCAGGAAACGGGTCTGGCGCAGTGGATCGGTTCGCTGCTATCGGGCATGCGAGGGACGCCGCTCGTCATCGTGTTTCCAGTGACCTGCCTCCTGGCCGTGATCATGACCGAGATGACCTCCAATGTAGCCACGGTCCTGATGCTTTGCCCGGTGCTGGCGGAGGCGGCGCTGGAGCTGGGAATCAACCCCTATCTGCTGATGATTCCCACGACCATCATGGCGTCATTCGCCTTTATGCTCCCGGTCGCGACGCCGCCCAATGCCGTCGTCTTCTCGAGCGGCTGGATCAGCGTCCCGCAGATGTTCCGCGCCGGCGTCATTCTCGACTTGATCGCCGTGGCGATCATGCCCTTGGTGGTTTATGTCCTCGGCTCGATGGTCTTTCAGTTCTGAAGACCGTGGCTGCTACATGAGACCCACGCCGGACTCGTCGCAAACCGTACGGATGTAGGCGGCGGCCTGCTCGTATTCCGCGGCCGTCTTGAGGTGTTCGATCATCAGCGGGGCGTCGGTGTTGAGCTTCGCCAGCTCGGTCACGTAAGTTCTGTAGTCGATCTCGCCGGTTCCGGGGATCACCTCGACGAAATGGACGTTCATCTCAACCTTCCAGGCAAGGTCCTTGGCGTGGCAGGAGACGATCCACGGGGATAGCTTGGCAAAGGTCTCGCGGATCAGATCAGCGTTGCGATAGAAGCGCTCCGGTGAATTGACCATATTGCACGGGTCTACGTGGCAGCCGAAAGCCTCGCGGTCCACGGCCTTGATGAGCCGGAGATATTCGTCGGGGCTGGTAGGCAGGGCCCAGCCCATCATCTCGATGGCGAACTTCGACCGTTTGGGCTTGACCGCGTCGATTACCTTCCGGCAGTTCTCCACCGTGGCGTCCAGGAATTCGGACGACAGATTGCCGGGATGAGGGCCATACCAGACATCGGGATTGAACGATCCGGCGATATCCACGCAGCAGCGCGCGTTGACCGCCTCGGCCAGGGCCATGCGCCCGATGACATATTCGAGATTGGCCTTCCGCTTCGCCGGATCCGGGTCCAGCATGTTCTTCCAGGCGCCGACCTCGGCAATAACTACATTCTCTTCTGCAAACGCCCGTTCGATGGCGCGGCAGCGATCGGTATCCTCCGGATCGGCGTTCGGGCAATACGCGGCCGAATAGCCGAGACTCCGATGTTCGCGAGCCAGCTCGACCGGATCCGCGGATTTCAAAAAGATGGGAGCGCCGAGGCGAATCCTTTTGCCCGGGGCCGCCAGGACGGGCGCCGCCGCGGCGGCGACAAACGTTCGTCGGGTGATTGCCATCATGATCTACACTCTATCGATTTACTGAGATGACATACCACGGAGAAGCCTGATCCGCGTCGATGTCGACCATGCATTCACCCGCCGCGCACTCGATTTTTGCCGGACGCGCCGCCCGGCCCGCTTCGTCGAGCGGAACCACCTCCGCGTCGCCCGCGCCTTCCAGACCCTTGAAGACAAACCGGCCGACAACGGTCTCGATGGTCACTGGAGCGCCGCCTTCCTCGACGAGTGTCGTGCGCTCCTCGTTCCACTCCATGCCGGTCGTGCCAGTGCGCGCCCCGGTAGTAAGCAGCAGCTTCGATGATCGCGCGATCGGTTCGCCATCGAGAGACTGCAGCAGAACGGCGCAAAACTCGTTCGCGACCTCGGCTCTGAGATGAGTGGTCTCGATCGCGTTTGCCTTTACGAAGCCCACCAGACCTTGGGACCGCGGCGCGTCGATGGTCACCAGGCCGTCGCCGTCCGCCGAGTAGCGCCAGGCCAGTTCGCCGGTGTCGGAGCGGATGGGGCTCTCGGCCGATCCGGAGAAGTCCGTCGGTTCCCCGTCGAACGTGCCGATTCGCGTCGCGTGCATCAACGTCAGGGCCGGCGAGTAGGCCGGGTCGAAGAACGGGGCTTCGGTTTCCGGTAGGCGCAGTGACTCGATGACCTGGGTGCGGCTGTAGTTGCGAACCAGCGTCTCCCGCGCCACGCTGACATCGCCCCGGAGGAATACCAGCGCCCCGGCGGCAACCTGCGACATCTTCACCGGGTCACTGCGGATGTCGAAGAAACCGGTCGGGCCCGGTTCCCATTCGGCGGGCGGCGTATGGGAGTAGCTGTAATGATAAATCGCATCCCAGTCCTGAAGGGCGCCGTAAGCGGCCAGAATGGGAATTCCTTCGGCGGCATACTCGGCCGGCCACGGATGGTTGACCTCGCTGGTCATGTACGGCATGCCGGCCACCGCGTTGCGAGCCAGGGCCTGAACAGTTGAATGCAGCGGATCATTGACCATCGGCGTGTTCTTGATGGTCCAGGAGATCCGCTCGCCGGTTTCCGGATCGCGCTTGTAGCTGGGATGCTGCCAGTAAGTGTGGCCATCCACAACATCAAGTGTCGAGGTGGAGGATAACAAAGGATAAGGGCTCAGCGAACCGCTATGAGAGCTGGTGCCGACCAGCAATTGTCTTACGCCGAGCTCTTCCCGAAGGTAGTTGCCCATCGCTTCGAAGAAGCCGCTTTCGAGCGACATGTAGAATTCCGCCTCGGTCTGAAATCTTTCAGCGGAAGCTGCCTGCATGTCTTCCGGACAGAGGCGAGGCACGAACTCTCCGGCTTTGACCCCGGCCTCCTCGCGCAGCTTGCCCAAAAGGTAGGGCCGCTCGCGTTTCAGCCAGTTATTGTACAAACGATCGAGGTCAGCCGCGTAACTCGGTGGGATATCCGTCCACGTTGTTTGGGTCGGCGTGGTTTGTGTGCCGCGCAGACGGCCGCGCATCCAGGACTGGATCAGAGAATTTTCATTGACCATCTCGACCATCACGATCGCGGGTTCCATGCGGTACTCATTGCCGGTATATGCGTTTTTGTGGGTCAGCAGTTGGCGGGCATACTCTTTCTGAAGGCGGATCAGAGTAGGATCGAAGTAAGTGAGCCCTTTGCCGTAGCCGATCTTGTCGGCGTCCTGGACGCCGTCGGCCTCTGTGAATGGGCGGCTGACGTTGAGGTTCAGGTTGGTGTAGATCCCGCGCTTCTTGAGCTCGGCGACGAAGAAATCAAGCCGGTCGAGCGCTTCGGGGTGGAGTTTCCGGGTCGTGCCGTCGGAGCCGTCGATCAAGCCGCGGGGCCATGGCCGGTCACAATGATGGACGCGGATGGAATTGATGCCATGGCGGGCGAGCAGGTCGGCGTAGCGGGCGGCGTCTTCCTTCGACGGCAGACTGCCGGAGAAGGAGGTGTTGACTCCCCAGATCCGAAGCCGCGAACCATCGCCCCGGGCGAGGTGACCGTCCTTGACTGTGACGAATCCATCGCCGCCGGCCGGAGCGCTGAGTAGAAAGCGCATGTCGGCCGGACTGCCCGAGGTTGCGCTGTAGTCGAGATCGAACGGCTTGAACTCCGGCGTGTGGCTGGCGCCGCAGGCAAGCAGCAGGATTGCGAGACAAGCAATTAACGAGTTACGCATCGGCATACCTCTATTGGAAGAGTATCACGGCGCTCTCGAAGATGCGCAGACTAATCGGCACCAAAAATCCGACCGCCGCCCGGGGCGAATCGGCCCAGATGAAGTCAGTCGAGATTCGAAAGGGCCTGCGATGGGTCCGTGAAGTATGAGTCGGAGACTTCGTCGAAGACGGCCACCGCGCCCATATCGATCTGGCCTCCTTCGGGATTGGTGTGATTGGTGGCCAGCGTTACACCGTTGAATTCCCCGTACTCCCACGTCCAGGCGCCCTTGCGGTCGCTCTGGAGAGTGTACTCCCAGTAACTCATCAAATGGGAATGCTTGTCGACGAAGGCGTGATAGGTGTCTCCCGGAGTGAGACCGACACCTTCGAACGTCAGCTCCACTACGTCGTATGTCCGGCCGTCTCTTTGCCGTTCGCCAAGATATTTCAGGTTGACACCTGGGTCGAACCACTTCCAGGGCATGGCCAGCCAGTACATATCGTTAATGAACGCTCCGTAAGCCTTCTCGAGCGGCTCGGCGGCTTCGCTTTCGCTAAGTTTTCGGCCGTCGACGTAGACGTCGCCGCTTCGATCATTGACATTGAATAGAACCACCTGCGCCTTCCCGCCCTCCACTGTCTGCTCGAGCCGGTACCGGCCGGTGTATTTGTCCCAGAGATGGCCGCGGTCGGCGCGGATCTGTCCGCCCATCTTGACAATGAAGTCGAAGCGGACAAAGTGGGCGTTGTTCCACGCATCAGCGCCGCCCATCGCCTCCATCATCTCGCGGGCCACCACTTCAGCCTTCGGATCACGTTCCGCCGCCATCGGCTGCGGGCACAGGAAAGCCGCGGCCAGGAACAAGGTAAACAGATGAACAGGCTTTATCCGGATTGGAGTCATCGAGTTCCCCCCTTTGCGATTTACTCCGGCGATGGCCGCCGGAGTCTTGACCAGTAGAGTAGCGGTTTGATTGAGCCTCTCGCAAACGCGAGCCGGAGCAAGGGCCCTCGTCCAGGGCTACCGACGGGAAAGCTGCCGGATCTCTAGGATGCGTGAGGTGATGATCGGCTGCGGATAGTCGGGGTGACGAAACTCCAGGTGCATTCCCCTCCCGACGTAGGCCGATTTCAGCATGGTTCCGCCCCAATTCGAGCCGGCAACGCGCACCAGCACCGGCTCCGGGCAGAACTTGGGATGGCCGCTGATCAACGCCTCCACGCCGTTCTGAATCACGAGACGGTAGGACCGGTTGCGAGTCCGAACCTCCAGCGCGCAATTCCGCGGCAGATTCGACAAGTACACTCCACCCTCGATCTCCGACTGCACTATATTGCGATTCACATCATCGCCGAGGTGGGGATGAGGAAATCCGCAGGTCGTGTGCGAAAAGGCCACATGGAACTCCGTAACCCATATATTACTGAAACCGGGTCTTCACCCTCTAACGATTGGTGGCCAGCGCCTCCTCGAGTTCTCGCAGCGATTGCACCAAATCCGCCGCTGCCTCCGGGTGGTCCCCGAAACGCAACTCGACATAGGCCGTGGTTAATTGTCGAACGATTCCCGAAATCTGTGACGGCAAATGCTGAACGAACTCGCCGGGTCCAAGCCACGCGGGCTTGATATATCCCCGCCGTTCGAGCAACTCTAAAGCTCGGAGGTACATCAAAGTGGCATCGGAAGCGAGGGGATGTCCGGCGGTGAGACGGCGTATGCGCTCCCGCCCCTTCCACCAGTTCCGGGCGCGCGGAATGGCCAGTGAAATTGTAGCCAAAGCCGCCAGCATCGCCAGCAGCATCCGCGAGTGAGCCGTGAGCCACGCCCATGCCGATTCGCCCAGTTCCCGGCCCTGGCTGACCAGTTCCCCGGCCCAGTCGACGGAAAATCGCCTCCCTGATCTCTCTACCCGGGATGCCAGAACCAACTGGCGGTTTAGATCGTAGTTCAGAATCCATTCTTGCCAAAAAGTGTCCGCGGCATCTAGGAACAGCCCAAGACGCTGCCAGACACCACCAAGCTGCCCGGAAGGGTCCGGAGGCGTCGGGTCGAACGTCGTCCATCCAGACTCCGGCAGGAACGCCTCCACCCAGCTATGGGCGTCCGAGGCTCGGATCACGTGCCAGCCGCTGATCGGATTGTACGTTCCGCTCTGGAAACCGGTGGCCACGCGGGACGGGATCCCGAGTGTTCGGAGCATGACGGCCATCGCCGAGGCGAAGTACTCGCAGTGACCTTCTCTGCGTTCGAAGAGAAACTGCGCGATCGGATCCTCGGCCTCGCGCTTCGGAAGCTGGAGCGTGTAGCGATAACCGATCTGCAGGCGCCGCTCGAGCTCACGGGCTTTGTCGTACGGCGATGAGTACCCGGCGGTAATGCGCTCCGCCAATTGCTTGACCCGCGGGTCGAGACGCGGAAGCGCGAGATAGGCGGACCTCTCCCGGGAGGTAAGGGTCGGAGCGGGCTCTACCGGCAAAGGTCCGTCCATGTAGGCGTAAACCCCATAGCGCAACACCCCCTCCGACGGCGCCCCGGCGCGGAACCCATCGGTAGCGGTACGAATCACGAGTGGTGAATCGATCCGAAGGAACTCCGGATCGCCGGCGATGAACAGCGTATCCGACGCAAAGGACTTGAGCCGGACCTCGTAGTTCAGCCGGCGCCCCGGTCTGCGTCGCTTGTCGTCGTCGACTAACTGCAGCAGCGTATTGCGCACGCGCAGAGGCTCCCCGAGATTCCGCGCATTGAACCAGTGCTTGCCATCGAACTCCGACAAAGCGTTACCGCGCCACTTCAGATGGACCAGACCCTCTACATTTTCGATCCGCACGTGCATCAGCACGGTACCCTGACGCTTCACCTCTCCTATCTCGCCGAGGCTCACACGGTTGGAGAAGGCGGTGAGGTGATAGCGCTCCGGCACGAATCGTTCGAACGCAGCGCGGGCTGTTCGCGGCAGCAGGAAAAAGAGTCCGGCAGTGAAGATCAGAATGCCGAGAGACACGGTTACGGTCAGACCGGCAAGGCGCCACGAAAGAACGGCGCCGGAGCGCCGCGAGACGACTCGCTTCGCTCCGCCTCGCCGGATCTCCCAACTCGCAAACGTCGCGACAGCGAAGACCAGGAATAGCGCGAGGAACACAAAGTAGTTCAGCTTCGATGAAAGCAGCGAGGCGGCCAGCACTTCGAGGAATGCGATCACCACCACGTACAGGTAGTCTCTGCCCTTGTCCGCGGTGAGGATCTTGACAACGGCAAGAAATA
>CAYLSS010000042.1:0-4119 GCA_964385765.1 uncultured Solibacteraceae bacterium | reverse complement strand
ACGAGGTGTACCGTGGCGGGCAGGAACTCCTGGCTGACGAACAGCAGGTCGATCGGGTAGAAGCCCATATAAACGAGCGTGATCGCGGTCACGGAACGCTCACTGAGCGGAAAGCGCTGTTCGGTCGCCACCAGAAAGAGGCGGATGAGGATCGCCGCGGCGGTGAGGGCGATGGTGACGAGGTCCAGGTATCCCGATCCCGCGACGGCCAAGTAGCCGCTAGCCACCAGCCCGAGTAGCGAGAGATGGAAAAAACGCTCGATCGGATCGACCGAACTCGCCGGCCGAATGACAGGACTCGTTGGGTTCATCCGCTATTGCTATTGTATTGCGGCCTCCGACTCGTACCGATGCTCAGTAGGTGGAGAAGGCCTGCTCGAGTTCCGCCGCCGCCGCCGACAGCTCATCGTGGCTGAGCGACTCTCCTTCCAGTGTCGCAAACCATGGACCGCGATAGATCGCCATTGCTCCATCGGCGGGACGCCACTTCTGCACCAGCTCGAAGGCTGTCCCTTCGGACTTCATCCGGTAGCACATAATCAACAGTTCCCCGGTTCCCGAATAGCGCGCTCGCACAGCAAACTCCACTTCGTACCGACCCGGTTCGCCACCCACTTCAGCCGGCGCGATCTCAGTGGTTTCAGTGAGCGTCCAACCCGATCCGAGCGTTTGCGGCAGCGACAGGGGCTCGGACGGAGTCTTCCCGCAGCCGTAGAGAAAGAACAAGAGAAAAACCGCGCAACGAAGCATAAATTTGGCCCTGCACTATGTTAAAACCATGAAGTGGTCCTTTCGCTATTCCACGATAATCCGACCTCGGAATCCCATTACAAGATCTTTGAAAAGGAACGGATCCTCGACCGGCTGGTGCAGATTGCGGACACGGCTCACCACGAAGGGATGGAGGCCCTAGGTTCGAAACGAGATCAACTGATCTCCCTCTGCACGGAAAAGACGATTGAGGGTCGTGCATGGACGAACGGCGCAGCCTCCTTCAGCCTCGCATGGCGGCTCCGGGACCATCCCGAATGGCCCTCGACAATCCTGTCGGAGCTTGACAGGATCCGCCGCGAGATCAGAACCGCCCACGGAATGCGTCTCCGCTTCCTGATCTTCGTGGGGACGGGCGGTCCGGCCGAGGAAGCGGCGCTCTACGACGCCGCGGGTCTGCTGAAGCGCAGCCCGCGCTGCTACATACTCGATTCGGCCGATCCGGCAAAGCTAAAATGCATCCTCGACGACATGATTCGCCGCTCCGGGTTGCGCCTGGCAGACGCTCTTCGGAGCACGCTGGTGGTCGGCTTCGGGCGCGGAGCCTCGCCGGATTCGACGCTCTTCCAGCTCGAAAAGCTGGCTGCGCTGTGGGCCAGGAACAGGGTTCGAGCCACCGCCAATTTCCGCTATTTCGCCCCCATTGGTTCGGCCGTTGATCGCTTCGGCGTCAACCAAGGCTATCAACGCATTCCTCTCAGGCCCGACGAGCTGAATTCGTTCGGCGGGTCCGGTCCGCTCAGCCGATCAAGCCTCTATCCCCTCGGCCTTGCGAAACTCGACCTGGAGCGCTGGACGGAGGCAGCGAATCTGAGCAACACACAGATTCAGGCCGCCTGGCGTCTGGCGGCTTTCTTGAACGCTCAGGCCGACGCCGGCCGCACCAAGCTCACCTTGGTGCTGCCAAAACCGTGGTCGGGTGTCGGCGCTTGGACCAAACTCAGTCTCGACGAAGGACTGGCGGCATCGCTGCCCCCCACAATAAGGGTCATCCTCGAGAACAAGATCAAGCTGGCAAACTACCGGTCTCCCAAGGATCATGACCAGGATCGTTCCTTTCTGGCATTGAAGGTCCGCGGGTTTTCGAAGGAGGTTCCTGACAAGGCGGCGATGCTGCGGCGCGCTGGCTACCCCCTGGCCACCCTCACTTTCGCCAAGGCTGCGTCACTCTCCTCATACATGCAGTTCGTCCATTTCATGGTATTTGGACTGTCCTACCTGAGACGGGCAAAGCAGTCCCGCTCCACCTGCTCCGATTCGTATGACTCGTTCGCCGCCAGCATCCTCCGCGAGGCCAGCAAGACCGGCGGTGTCGAGAAGTCCAGTCTGTGGCGAACCCTGGTGAACTCGACTCGCAGGATACGCCACCGGGGTTGCATCAGCCTCTACAATGACTGGTGCGACCTCCCTGGCGCCGCTGACCAATTGGATGCTCCAACCCTCTACGCGACCATGTTGAAGCGCGTCCTCGCGCAGAAAGAGATTGACTACGCCGAGCTGGTATTCTTCGGCGACACGCGGTACTGTCCCCAGGGGCGTTCCGTTTTGAAAGCGCTTCAGCGCGCCGCCGAGCGCCTGTTTCGGTCGCGCTTAAAGCTCTCCGTCCATGTCGGCGAGGGTACCTCGCTCAGCAAGGCAAATCCCAGGCGTTGCCTGTCCACGCTGATCCTGAGCGAAAAGAGCGAAAAGGTTCCTGGAGTATCCGAGGCCTCGCAGTACCACCTCGCGCAGTTCGTTGCCGCAAACCAGTTGCTGGCCGAGCAAGGGGGCCATGTCGTGGCTGTTATGATCAAGGATCTGCAGGAATTGACGATTGGGTCACTCGAGGACTTCTTCCGTCAGGCGGCAGCATCGCTCCGCACCATCAAAGTCTGAGAACATAAGGGTTCTGCGATGGCCAAGATCAAACCCGCGGGCAGGCGTAAGAAGCAGCGGCAGAAGTCGAACCTGCAAGCTATCCCCTGCGCCGTGTTGATCATCTCGGGCATCGCCCTGCTAGCGCTGCTATTCTATGCACTGCTGCAATCCGCAACCTGATGCGACCCGATCATAGGAAATCTGACGAAATGAGAACCGTGAGGCTGATCACGGGATATCTCGCAACGGCCGAGGGCTCTGTTCTCGTCGAACTGGGTAACACCCGCGTCCTGTGCGCGGCGACGCTCGAAGAATCGGTTCCGCATTGGCTCCGGGGGAGCGGGCGCGGCTGGGTGACGGCCGAATACGCGATGCTGCCTCGCTCCACCGGAACCCGCACCCCTCGCGAGGTGACCCGCGGCCGTCAATCTGGGCGCACCCTTGAGATCCAGCGGCTGATCGGCCGGTCACTGCGCAGTGTGGTCAATCTGGAAGCGCTCGGGGAACGGACCCTGGTGGTGGATTGTGACGTCATCCAGGCGGATGGCGGGACTCGTACCGCCTCCATCACCGGCGGATACATCGCCCTGGCGCTCGCCATTCGCCAGTTGGTCGACTTCAAAGCTGTCCGCATGAATCCGATCCGAGGCGCCGTGGCGGCGACTAGCGTGGGCATTGTAGACGGATTACCCATGCTCGACCTCTGCTACGAGGAAGACTCGCAGGCGGAGGTCGACATGAACATCGTCATGACAAACGCGAATCGATTCGTCGAGCTGCAGGCAACCGGCGAGAAGATCGCGTTTGACGACACGCATCTCAGTCGTATGCTGGCGCTCGCCCGCTCCGGCATCACCGACTTGCTCGCTTCTCAACAAAAGGCTCTCGCGGAGGCATGAAACTTCACTGCGCCACGACCAACCCCGGCAAACTTCGCGAGTTTCGCCTGGCGGTCGATCGATTTGGCGACGGCAGATTCGAAATCGAGGTGTTGCCGGGACTCCAAGACATCGTCACTCCGGAAGAAACTGGCTCGACCTTCGAGGAGAACGCCATCCTGAAGGCCCACTACTATAGCCGGCACACGGATGCTCTCCTCTTCGTTGACGACTCGGGGCTGGCCGCTGATGCACTCGATGGAGCCCCGGGCGTGCTTTCCGCGCGATACGCCGGCGAGCAGGCCGGCGACGATGACAATAACCGGCTGCTTCTAGAGCAGATGCGGAACGTCGCCAACAGGGCGGCCCGCTTCATCTGCGTCGTGGCGTTGGCCCGCCGCGGCCAGCTCATCAAGACCTTCCGCGGCGTTGTGGAAGGCGTGCTCGCTGATGAACCCCGGGGTCGCAACGGCTTTGGCTACGATCCTCTCTTCTATCATCCTCCCTTCGGCTGCACGCTGGCCGAAGTTGATCCGCAAGAAAAACTTTCGGTAAGCCATCGCGGCCGGGCGATCGAAGCGATGTTGCACTATCTCGTCACTGAATTCGAAGC
>CAYLSS010000041.1:9054-11702 GCA_964385765.1 uncultured Solibacteraceae bacterium | reverse complement strand
ATCGGTGCACTGCGCCGACAGAATTGTCGAAACCAGCAGTTGCCACGGGTCCTGGTGGTTGAGGGCGCAGGTGGCATCGGGAAACCTCTCGTCCAGGCGCTCCAGTATGGTCGCAATCCGCGCCCGCTTCTCCGCGGCTGTTCTTGGCCGTTTCGCTTTTGTTTTGGTGAGCATCGCCGGGTTGGCCGGGAGTTTCCTCACTGCTCTGGGCGCTCCCGTTCGAAACAATCTAGCATCATAGCATTCGGGCCAATCGCTCCCGTCCATCTCCATCCGACCAGCAGGCTTGATCCCGGGCCTCGGGCCGGAAATCATGCGAATCTGGATGCTTGCGGCAAGGAAGAAGCCGGCATGATCGCATTACGCCGTCCCTCAACTCGTTCTCTGGTTCTGGTTGCCGCCGTCCTGGTGGCGTTTGGGGCGTCGCTCTCCGCCAGCTTCCATTTTGACGACTACGGGCTTTTCGGCGATCCCCGAGTTACCTCGCCATCCGGCTGGCTGCGGGTCTGGAGCCCGGATCAGACGCGTCCGCTGACCTATTTCACGTTCTGGCTCAACTACCAGCTCGCCGGCGAGCAGCCTCAGCTCTATCATGCCTTCAACCTGCTGATTCACCTGGCCGCGGTCCTGCTCCTCTACCCGCTCCTGCTGCGGCTAATCCCCAATTCCGCCGCATTCATCGGAGCGGCGATCTTTGCGATCCACCCGATCCAGGCCGAACCGGTGAACTACATCTACGCCCGCGCGGCGCTCCTGATGACACTGTTCTGCCTGCTGTCGCTTCGGTCATGGCTGGCCGACCGGCGCTGGACCTCCGTGGCCTGGTTCGCCGTCGCCCTGCTGGCCAAGGAGGAGTGCGCCGCCTTTCCGCTCTTCCTGCTCGCAATGGCTTCGGTGACAGGTCGCGGGCGCCGTGCCGTCCCGCCGGCGGGCGCGATGATTGCCCTCGCCCTGGCGGCTGGCGGGCGCGTGATCTTCGTCCTCGCCCAGACACCGGATTCAGGCGCCGGTACTGGTGCGGCCATTAGCGCCGTCGATTACCTGGCGACACAGGGAAGTGTGATTCTGCGCTACTTCCGGCTGCTGGTTTTGCCAGTCGGATTCACCGTGGATCCAGCCATCGAAATTGCGGGTCCCGTGACCGCCCTTGCATCCTGGGGGCTGATCGCCGGACTCGCTGTCCTCGCACTGCGCTGGTTCACCGGACTGCGACCGGGCTTCTGGTTCATCGGCGGACTGCTGCTGCTTCTTCCCAGCTCCTCCATCTTTCCCGCCGACGATCTCGCCGCCGATCGCCGCATGTATCTGCCCCTGATCGCCTTCGGCCCCTGCATCGGCCTGCTTCTCCGACACATCGACCGCCGCCTGCTGGCCGTGGCGGGCGTCGTCCTGCTGGTCCTGGCGGCCGGGCGGACCCAGGTTTGGCGCGCCGAGGAGTCACTGTGGGCCGAGGCCGTGAGGCGCTCCCCTGAGAAGATCCGGCCAATCATTCAGCTCGCCAGAGCCAGCGAACCGGAGCGGGCTATCCGTCTTCTCGAAGCGGCGAAAAGTACTGCCCCGGACGATGCCCGGCTGGCATCTGAATTAGGTAGGCGGTACCTCGAAATCGGCCGGACAGCCGAGGCGCTTCGGGAATTCGGCCGCGCTCTTGCACTTGCGCCGAATGACCCGCTGGCGCTGAACAATCGGGGCGTCGCCTTGCTGGCCCTGGGACAGGTCGAAGCCGCGCAGCGAGACTTCGAGCGCGCACTCGGGCGCGATCCGTGCCTTGTCCAGGCGATTGCGAATCTGAGAAGAACGGGAAAGGACGTCGACCCGCCCGACGACTGTGTCTTTACCCCGCGGCAGCGCCGGGCGCTCGAGCCGGAGAACTGAGGGATAGAACATGCAAACCTACACGCTCCAATGCAGCCAGCGGTTCCCGCTGGCTCTCGAAGAGACCTTCGAGTTTTTCAAGGACCCGGGCAATTTGTCTCGCATCACCCCTCCGTGGCTGAACTTCACGAACCGATCCCCGAACGTCGAGATGCGAAAGGGAGCCGAGATCCGCTACGTGATTCGCTGGCTGGGTCTCCCCATGAACTGGCGAACGCTCATCGCGGAATACGAGCCGCCGTTTCACTTTGTGGACATTCAGCTCAAGGGACCCTACCGGCTCTGGGAGCACCGCCACGAATTCCGGCCCTCCGATGAGGGAACCATCGTTACCGATACGGTGAGATACGCGCTCCCGTTCGGTCCGCTGGGCCGCATTGCCCACGCCGCGCTCGTTCGCCGACAGTTGAACGGCATCTTTCGCTTCCGCCGGCAAGTGCTGGCCGGCATCCTTGGCGCAGAGCAATCCGTTCCGCCGCCACCGGAGATTCATCCGGCATGAGCCGTATCGTTACAGTTCCTTCGGCGATGTGATCTCCACCTCGGGCCTCAGGAACTGCCAATCAGGCCATTCATAGGCCCGCAGCTTCGTCGAGATCGTTGTCTTGAATTCGATCGACTCATACGGTCCGAGGCGCGATGTTCTGAAATCGAACTTCGTGATTGGATCGTCGGACTCGGTCGTCTTCAGCGTGACCTCGGCGGCCAGATCGCCGATATCGGCGGCGGAATGGTTCACGACCAGAAAGTGGACTACCGGTCGCTGGCCCTCC
>CAYLSS010000041.1:7673-9044 GCA_964385765.1 uncultured Solibacteraceae bacterium | reverse complement strand
CAATATGGCGGGCGATGCCCCTGCCCACAGGCGCCGCTTGTTGCGGCTCCTCGAATGGACTTTCTCCCTTCGCGGTAGCTGCCGGCCGCAAGGAGCGGTCAGAGGGAAGCAGGTAGTAGTATGCCAGCCCGCCCAGCCCGATAATCACCGCGGCGACGAGCAGCGTGACCAGCCATGCGGGCATGCCGCGGCGCTGCTGTCCGACTGTGTAGTACTGCTGCCCCTGCGGCGGGGGCGTCTGTCCGGTCTGTCCGCCAGGCTGCTGGGGCGGGGGCGGGGGCGGCCCCCCGGATGGTGGCGCGGCGCCGGCGCCCGGCGGAGGTGCGGTGGCGCCCGGTGGAGACGCGGTGGCGCCCGGCTGGCCCCCAGGCGCCGCGGCCTCGCCTTTTGGCTCGTCTATCTTTCCTGTCCCGTGGCAGTGAGGACATTCGGTTTCATGGGGCGGCACTTCTTTGCCGCATGCGGGACAAATCCAAGTGAACATGTAGTTCCTACCAGTGTAAATCTACTTCAATTGACGAGCGCGAGCACCACCGGGATTCGCCGCTCATTCCATAGTCGCCATCCGTAACCAGTCGAACTCCGATCTTCGTCTTCTCAGACGGCCGTCAATCCACGGCGGTATCCGCCTCCCTGATGGCCGGATCGGTTTGCTCATCGGCCTAAGGGGTGGTCCAGAGCCCTCGGCATCATCGACAGCCAGTTGCCGGATGCTCCGAGTCCCGACCGAACCGCCATCGACTCCAGCGCCCGCCAGCTTGCCGCCCTTGGATTCCGCATTGTTCGCATTCCTCGCCTCGGCCGGGACGAGGGACTAAATTGGGCCGGCATCAGCTATGCCAACGCAATGCTCGTCGACCGGACGTTGTTCGTCCCCGAGTTCGGCCTGGGCGCCGCCGAGCGGGCCATCTTCGACAAATTGCGGGCGCAGCTCCCGGAATACACCATCGTCCCGGTATCGCTCGCTACACCCTGCTCCGGAACGGCGGCATCCATTGCGTTTTTGGAATCATCCGGGGTGAGCCCGTGTCGGCATCGGATACAAATGTTAATAGTGAGAACTCGTCGTGACTCACACCGCGCTTCCGCCCAACTCTCTCCCAGGAGGCCGCAAAAACTATGAAACGATCCATACTGTCAACTATGCTCTCTCTGGCTGTCGCCGGGGTCCTACTGGGATCCGGCGCGGTTCCCCCGAGCGGCAGCGTTGGTTCCTCGGCGAAGGCTGGCGCGAGCTGCCCGACCGAAACCGTCGTCGGTGTCATCACCCACGCCGACTCCGCCATGTCCCAGTTCATGCTGGAATCGAAAGACGAAGGCAAGCGTGAAATCAAGGTCACTGACGAGACCCGTTTTCGCATCCCGGGCGTT
>CAYLSS010000041.1:0-7663 GCA_964385765.1 uncultured Solibacteraceae bacterium | reverse complement strand
GGAAGATCCAGTGTCGAAGCTGCCGCCCGACGCAGTCGCGAAGGTAAAGGTCTGCAAGGGTAGTACCAGGGCGGTTTCGGTCAAGGTCGAGAAAGATTCCTGATTCCCTCCAGCGCCGGCGGCGTGTTTCGTTCATCCTGCTGGGAATTTTCTTTGGAATTGGATACGCCGCCGCTGCTCTGCTGGTCCGCTCTGATCATTCTCTCCCCGACTTCTTTCTCTTTCTCGGGATATTCCTCAGTCTGTCCGCCCTCTGGGTGGTAGTATTGCTGGTCGCCAGGCCTGGTGTCTTGCCGGCGTCGTTGATTCTTGTCCTTGCGATCGTCTTCCGTTTGCTCCTGCTCCCCGCCGGATACGACTTCGAGAAAAATTCCTGGCAGCGCTTGATTCTATATGACGACGATGTCTGGCGTTATCTGTGGGAAGGACACGTCGGCGCGCTCGGACTCAATCCGCTTGACACGCCCCCGAGGGCGCTCGAGGAATACGAGCTCGAGCTCCAGGACCCCGCCCTTCACGCCGTGATTTATGAGGATCGCAAATGGGGTCAGGTGTTCGATAACGTGGGCTATCGGCAATTCGCCTCGCCCTACGGCCATGTAGCGCAAGCCGTCTTCCAGCTTTCGCATGCCATCCGTCCGGGGAGCCTGCTCGTCTGGCGGCTGCTGATGATCGCGTTCGATGTCGGATCGATCCTCCTGCTGCTGATGATTTGCCGCCGTCTCGAAGCCGGAACCTGGCCGGTGGCGGCCTATGCCTGGAATCCGCTGGTGATCAAGGAACTAGCCGGTTCCGCGCATATCGACGCCGTGCTGGTCTTCTTCCTGCTGGCCGGTGTGCTGGCGGTGCTCGCCTCCGCGGGCAAGCGAGGATCCGTTGCATTGGCGCTGGCCGCGCTGGTGAAGCCGATACCGGCGGCCCTCACCCCAGCTTTCTTCAAGCGGGCCGGCTGGCTCGCGACGCTGCCGATGATCGTCGCCATCGCGCTGATGGCGTGGTCTCAACCGCTGGGAATGAAGGCCTATGCGGAGGACTGGTATTTCAACCAGGGCTTCTCACGCTTTCTGCCTCCGGAGCGGTGGCTTGACCTCGCGCTGCCGGCCGTCGCCGTCGGAGCCGTCGTCATCGTCCGGTTCTTCCGGGATGATCGCTCGCCGGCTGCGTTGATCGACCAATGCTTGTGGGTGTTTGGGGCCTTCCTCCTCACTACCCCGATGGTCGCGCCCTGGTACTTCACCTGGCTCCTGCCCTTCGCCGCGCTCCGGCGGGCGTGGTTCTGGCTGGTCTTCTCCGGGACCGTCTTTCTCTCCTATCATGCCTACCTCGAGATGAAGGAGTACGAATGGGTGCTTGCCATCGAGTACCTCATACCGCTCGCCGCCTGGCTCACGTTCCGTCTCTGGCCCGTGCAGGGTTCTGCGGGGCGCCCTTCAGCCGCTACGATAGTGTAAATGGAGTTCTTGCGCCGCGCACAGGGGAATCCCTCCCAAATCGGAATCCTCTCGGCTGCCTTCGATCCGCCCACTCGAGCTCACCTGGCGCTGGTCCGAAGCGGCTTGAAAGAACTCGACGAGGTGGTGCTCCTGCTCCCGCGCCGATTTCCTCACAAAGAGTACGGTCCGGTCGGGCTCGATGATCGCGCCGCCTTGCTGTTGCGCGCGACGGAAGGTATGCAGAGAGTCTCGGTCGCGATCGCCGAGGGCGGTCTCTTCATCGAGATCGCCCGCGAGTGTCGCGCGACCTATCGTTCCGCCACGGATCTCTGGTTTCTCTGCGGACGCGACGCCGCCGAGCGAATCGTTAACTGGGACTACGGCGAGCCCGGCGCCTTTGAGCGGCAGCTCGAGGAATATGGTCTGCGGGTGGCCGACAGGATGGGACACTATGCGCCCCCTTCGCACCTGGCCCCTCGGATCCTGCCGCTGAAACTCGATGGCGATTATGACGAGGTCTCAGCCACGGCTGTGCGCGACGCCGTCCGCGCCGTCCGCGCCGTCCGCCCTTGGCGCCACCTCGTCCCTCCCTCCATCCATGACGAAGTCCAGCGACTCTACAGCCAGCAACTGACACCCGGGAATTGAAGGGTGGGGACGGCGGGGGTCAATCCTGTCCGCTGAGTTCGAGAAAGGCCCGCAGGCGGTGACTCCGGCTGGGGTGCCGGAGCTTACGAAGCGCCTTCGCTTCAATCTGACGAATGCGCTCTCGGGTAACGGCGAAATGCTGCCCGACTTCTTCGAGAGTGTGCTCGCCGCCGTCCTGAAGGCCGAATCTCATCTTGATGATCTTCTCCTCGCGCGCGCTGAGGGTCTTCAGAACCTCCGCCGTCTGGTCGCGAAGATTCATCTTGATCACCGCCTCCGACGGAGAGACGACGCGCTTGTCGACAATGAAATCGCCCAGGTGCGACTCCTCTTCCTCTCCAACCGGCGTCTCCAGGGAAATCGGCTCCTGCGCAATCCGCAGCACCTTCCGGACTTTGGGGATCGGCATCTCCATGCGTCGCGCCAACTCTTCGGTGGTGGCGTCGCGACCCAGCTCCTGCTGCATCATCCGCTGCGTCCGGACCAGCTTATTGATCGTCTCGATCATGTGAACGGGAATGCGGATTGTGCGCGCCTGGTCCGCCACCGCCCTCGTAATCGCCTGCCGGACCCACCACGTCGCGTAAGTCGAAAACTTGTAGCCCCGCCGATAGTCGAACTTGTCGACCGCCTTCATCAAGCCGATATTGCCTTCCTGAATCAGGTCCAGAAACTGCAGGCCCCGGTTTGTGTATCGCTTCGCGATGGAAACCACCAACCGCAGGTTAGCTTCAATGAGCTGCTTCTTGGCGTCCTCCTCTTCCGCTTCGCCGCGATCGATGATCTGCAGCGTGCGCCGGAGTTCGGGCGCGGTTGTGCCGCATTCCTCTTCGAGTTGCTGAAGACGCTGGTTATGCTGTCTCAACTCCTTCTTTAAATCGCGGGCATTAGCCGATTGCGGCTGCCGAATTTCTTCGAGTTTTCGCTGCGCGATGGCGATCTGGCGATCGATCAGCCGGAACTGCTCCACCGCCTCGCGAACAACAAAGCTGAGTTCGTCGATAAATTCCGCCGACAACTCCTGCTCGCGGATGGTGCGGGACGTGCGGACTGTCGTTCGCGCAAGTCGGAATCGCAATGTCCGGTGCTGTTTCGGCCTGAGATTCCGCGATACTGAGAACAGTTTCTGCCGGTAGGTTTGGGCCTTCTTGAAGAGCTTTTCGATCTGCAGCAGGGTCGCGAGCAGCTCGTCACGGCGCCTGTCCGGATCCTCCTCCACGGGCGGCGGCTCGGGCAGGTTGAGAATCTCGTGTATTTCGAGAAGGCCCTTTTGAATGGGCGCCTTGAGATCGACCAGCCGCTTGATGACAAGGGGCGACCGGGAAAGAGCTTTCAGCACAGTCCGTCGGCCGCGCTCCATGTGGCGTGCGATTTCAATCTCGCCTTCGCGCGTCAGAAGCGGGACGGTCCCCATTTCGCGCAGGTACATGCGGACAGGGTCATTTGTCTTGTCGCCCCCCTCGGAGACTATCTCCTGTTCCGAAGAATCGTCTGAGGCGCCCCTCTTGCCCAACCGCCCACTGGTCTCCTCCAGGATCTCGATCCCAGCGCGGTCGAGATCGGCCAAGAGGTCGTCCAACTCCTGTCCGTCGACAATATCGTCCGGCAGCAGCTCATTGACTTCGTCATAGGATACGTAACCCCTGTCCTTACCGGCGTCAATTAGCTGCTGGAGCCGGATGTCTTTTTCGTCACTCGCCACCGGTCTCCCAGTCTCCACCGCGAACTCTTCGCGGTCCATGACATTGTACAATACTCACCGAATCCACCGATTTCAAACCCCGGGCGCTCGACTCAACTCTGCAAGTAGTTGCATCGCCCTTTCCATATCGCCCGCCTTCTCAGCGTCCCGTATCCGGGCTTTCAACTCCGCCTGGCGCATCTCCTGCTCCCGGCGCTCGAGTTTCGGAAGGAAAGCCAGCGCCTGCCGCAGAGACTCCTGCCCTTCCAATGAATCGGCAAAAACCACCGATGCCAGTAGGCCTCGGTCACTCTCTTGCAAACGGCCTTCCAATTCAGCGTAGCCCCAGTCCTCGGAATTTTCCTGGAGCTGTATCATCGTCCGCAACAAGGGCCAGGTTCGAAACTCCTGAATCGTGCTGAGGTGCTTAATACGCGGGATTACCTCGCGCCGCGCCTCGTGATCGCTTAGTAAGAGATTCACGAAGATTTTCTCTCTGGGGTGCACTTCCTCGCTCTTAGATACTTGACTACTCTGCTTCGGCGATGTCCCCAGGCGCCGGAACTCCTCGCGGACCAGCAATGGATCGACACGAAGATACGTGGCCACTTCCTCGGCCACCGCCGCCCGCGCAAGCTTCTTCGGGAGAAGCTGGATGGCCGGCATGAGAACCCGGCGAAACCCCTCCACCCGTCCTTCGGCGCTTGTCATGTCGTATTCCATACGCGCCCGATCGGCGAGCCAGTGAAAACAGTCCGGCGCGCGTTCCAGTTGCCGGCGGTAAGCCTCGGCGCCGTGCTCTTTCACATAGTCGTCCGGATCCAGCCCGCCGGGCAGTTGGACCACACGAACCTGCATGCCTTCTTGAAGCAGCATATGAATCGAACGCTCGGCGGCCTTCGATCCGGCGGCGTCAGGATCGAAATTCACCACAATATGCTCGGAATGACGCCGGAAAATCCTGACATGCTGCTCGGTCAGAGCGGTGCCACAACTGGCAATCGCTTCCTCGACACCCGCCTGAAACAGACCGATCACATCCATGTACCCTTCTACGAGAATGCCACGGTCGTGGCGGCGCATGCTCTTTCGTGCCCGGTGCAGGTTGTAGAGTACCTGGCTCTTGCGGTAAATCGGCGTCTCGGGCGAATTCATGTATTTCGGCTGTTCGTCGGGATCCATTGACCGTCCGGCGAAAGCGATGATCTTTCCGCTCTCGTTCTGGATCGGAAACATGAGACGTCCGCGAAACCGGTCGAACCAGCCGCTGCCCTCCTGGCGCCGCAGCACTAGCCCGGACGCTTCCATCTGTTCAGCCGGGTACCGGCGCTGCTGAAACGCCCGTACCAGCGATTGGCCGGTCCGCTCCGCAAAGCCGAGGCCGAACTCCATCGCCGTCTCCGCGCTCATCTCGCGTTTATCGATGTACTCGCGAGCGGGGCCGCCGCCGGTCGAATCGAGTGCGCGGCGGAACACCTGGTGCGCCAGCTCGTGCATCTCGTAGAGCACATCCCGGACCTTCGACTCCTCGTCGGCGTATTGTCCGCGCTGCGGAATGGGAATTCCCTGACGCTCCGCCAGGTGCTTGAGGGCTTCCCAAAATGTCATCCCCTCAATCTCCATGACGAAGTTGATCACGTCGCCGCCGGCCCCGCAGCCGAAGCACTTGTAAAACTGATGTACCGGATGGACGCCAAAGCTGGGCGTCTTCTCCTGATGGAACGGACAGGGCGCCACCCACCGCGAGCCTTGCTTCTTCAGTGTCGGTAAGTACTCCCGGACTACTGAAACAATGTCTACCTGAGACTTCACCTGCGCGGCGAATTCCATCAGTTCGCTTCCGCCTCCATTATGATCCCGAAACGGTCGCCGCCGCACTCTCCGCCGGACGACACCATCGGTTGATGCCTTTCCGCCCGCACGGTGATAGATTGGACAGATTCAACACGCCTCATGAGCATCAATAGGACCCTTCTCCGCGCCACCGTTGTCGCTGCCCTCGGCGGCCTCCTCTTCGGTTTCGACACGGCGGTCATCTCCGGCACCACCGGCCAGCTTCGAGAACTCTTCGACCTGAGTCCCGGCATCCTTGGCTTCACCGTTTCAATGGCGCTGTGGGGAACCGTCCTCGGTTCCATGTTCGCAGGCCTTCCGGGCGATCGCTTGGGCCGCCGCGCCAGCCTCCGGATCATGGCCGTTCTTTTCTTCATCTCGGCGCTCGGCTGCGCGATCGCCTGGGACCTCTATTCCCTGATGGCCTTCCGCTTCATCGGCGGCCTCGGCGTAGGCGGGGCTTCCGTCCTCGGACCCATGTATATTGCCGAAATCGCGCCGGCGCGTTTGAGGGGACGCCTCGTCGGCTTCTTCCAGTTCAACGTCGTCTTCGGCATCCTGATGGCCTACTTCTCGAACTATGTGGTCGGCCGGTTCGAGACAGGAGCGCTGGAATGGCGCTGGAAACTCGGCATCGAAGCGATCCCGGCCGCCCTGTTTTTCGTCAGCCTGTTCGGGATCCCGCGCAGCCCGCGGTGGCTCGTGAAACAGCAGTTGATCGACGAAGCCCGCCAGACGCTCACCGTAACCGGCGAGCAGAACGTCGAGGAGGAGTTGGCCGACATCATCGAATCGATCGACGTCGAGCACGGACGCGCCTCCGAAACTCTCTTCCAGGCGAAATACCGCTTCCCCATATTCCTCGCCGTCTCGATCGCGGTCTTCAATCAACTCTCCGGAATCAACGGCATCCTCTATTACCTGAACGACATCTTCGCCAGCGCCGGCTTCGACAAGGTATCCGGCGACCTCCAGGCCGTCGCCGTCGGGACAACCAACCTCATCTTCACCATCATCGCAATGAGCATCATCGATAAGGTGGGCCGTAGAACGCTGCTGCTCATCGGCTCGGTTGGCGCCGCCGTCTGCTTGACCGGCGTCGCCGCCATCTTCTTCATGGCCAGCCGGCAGGAGTATCTGGTCTGGCTGCTGATCGGCTACATCGCGTCATTCGGCTTGTCGCAGGGAGCGGTGATTTGGGTCTACCTCTCCGAGGTCTTCCCGAATCGCGTCCGCGCCCAGGGCCAGAGCCTCGGCAGCTTCACTCACTGGTTCATGAACGCCCTGGTTTCCGGCACCTTCCCGATGATGGCCGCCGCCTCGGGCGGCTACCCGTTCGCTTTTTTCGCGGTCATGATGGTGATCCAGTTGATCGTGGTCGCGGCCGTCTATCCCGAAACCAAGGGCCTCACCCTGGAACAGATGCAGAAGAAATTGGGGATCGACTGAACACGTCCATCCGCCTCGGTTGCGGGTGTCCGGCGCGCCCGGCCGCTATTCCGGCTCCTGCCAGGGTACCCGGCCGGCGCGCTGCAGGTGTTTCATCAGCGCACGGACCAGGTCCGCATGAAGTTCCTCGTGCTCACCGGCCACGTTGCGTTCCTCCAGCGGATCCTCGTCGAGGTTGAATAGCTCGTATTCCTCGAAGGGCGTGTTCTGGACCAGCTTCCAATCGCCCCGGCGGAGCGCGTAGTAGTCGCGGCCCCGGTAGCGAAGGTTCCCTTCGCGGCGCACCCAGACCAGATCCCGCGGCGCAAGATCCTCCTGCTCGCCCAGCAGAATCGGCAGGATCGACTTCCCATCGATACCCGCGGGCGCGTCGATACCGACCGCCTCGGCAATCGTCGGATACAGGTCCATCGTTTGAGCAACGGCATTGGACCGCGATCCGCCCTCGATCTTTCCCGGCCACACGGCGCACATGGGGACCCGTATGCCGCCCTCGTACATGTTCTGCTTTCCGCCGCGGAGCTCGCCACAGTCAGCCCCCACATTTAGTTGCCCGCCGTTGTCGCTCGTGAACAAGATCAGCGTGTCTTCGTAGGCGCCGGTATCCTTGAGCGCCTCC
>CAYLSS010000040.1:0-11716 GCA_964385765.1 uncultured Solibacteraceae bacterium | reverse complement strand
AGCCGTGAACCGCCGGTCGTGGATCGCCGCCACCACCGCCGCCATGCCCCGCTTCGATCCGCCGGTCGCGCCGATCTTGATCTCTCCGCGCCGCAAGAACCCCGGCTCACGCAGCGCCGCTGTCGCCGCCCGCATGTACGTCATCCCCCACAAGAATGGCCCACTGTAGCGCGCACTCCGTGTCTCCACGAACCGCCGGTCGGCTTCCTCCTGAAGCGACCCGCCCGGTTCCATCCGGTCGAGGCGGTCGATGGCCGCATGCACAAACCCTACCCTCCTCGGTAAGAGGGCCCGGTGCAGTGGTCCCGGACGGATTCGCTTCGTGCGAAACGGCATGTTGGCCACAATCAGGTGCTCCGCTTCGCCGTCAACCGGAGTCACTAGCAGCACCGGGACGCGGATCCGCTTGCCCGGCCACCACTCGCAAACCGTGATCTCAATCAGTTTCTGGCGTGTCGGCGGATCTCCCGGTTCCTCGTGCCAGTCCGCCACCGTCCTGGCTTCCAGCGACGCGGCGTTGCGAATCGCCGCTTCATCAAATAACGGCGCCGCGGCCGCCGCGGTCGTCCACAGCAGCCCCGCCACCAGACTCCACGAAACGCCCTTCATCGCTTGCCTCCCTTCCGCGCGCCTGCGACCGTCCCTCCGGTTCGCCTCGTGCCGTATTCCGGAAACTCCTCCTCCGTTGCCTCCTTATCCTGTCTCTCGGTGGCGTGATACCGCACCAGCCGCAGCGCCCGGTCAGCTGACGCCACCAGCTTCGGCAGCAGATCGCACAGCCGTCGAAAGTCCTCCGCCGACAGGCTCTCAAAAAGAACGTCGTTCACTTGCCGTTGCACCGGGGCCAGCCGGTGCAGCAGCGCCCAGCCTTTTTCGGTCAATTGCAGCCGCACCCGCCGTCGGTCATTACCGTCCGGACTCTTCGTGATCAGCCTCCGCTTCAGCAGCTTTCCCGTCTCGATCGTCACGAACGCGCCGCTCAAGTGCATCCGGTCCGCGATCAGTTGCACACTCACGTCCTGCCTTCGCTCCAAATGACCGATCATCACCAGAATCGGGTACTGGGCCCCTGTTAGATCCACATACTTGGCGAACCCCCCGCGAATCGCCGTCACCCGCGCCGAAAAGGCTAGCATGCCGTGAATCAAATCGCGAAATGACACGTCAGCCCCGCCCACGAGCAACTCCTTCCTGGAAACCGTTAGCGGGAATTCGTTCTTCTCGTCGCCGTTCGCCGCCTGTCTCCTCTTCCGGATCTTCTGGTCCTCCCTCGGCCTGCCTCGCTTGTTCCCTTCCTGCAACTGTTTCCTCATTGTTAGCTCATATCCTTGGTGAATTGCGGTGGTCGCCTGGGGTCCAGCTTTGACCGGTCTCCCCACCACCTGTGCGCCGCTGTCGCCACATCGGTCCGCTACTGTCGCTTCCGGGCGACGGTCGAGTTTCCTCCGGCCGCCGTTTCCCGGCGGATAGAGGACCCTACCACTGCAGTTTCATGGCGAGCTGAAAGATGCGCGAAGCCCTGGCCCCCGTGATCTGCCCGAAATTTGGCGCGTTCAAATTGCTTACCGGCAGATCGAAGTTCACGTTGTTCAGCGCGTTGAACACCTCTCCCCGGACCTGAAGTCGGACCGCCTCGCCCATCTCGAAAGCCTTCACCAGCGCAAAATCAAAGTTGACCTGTCCCGGACCCCGAATCGGATTGCGGCCCAGGTTGCCAAAGGTCCCCGGCTCGTTTGGCGCGAAAGCCTCCGTCGCGAAGTACTCGGCAATCTTCGCCGACCGCGGCCGGTCTTCGCGCAGCCGCCAGTCGCCTACCAGATTCGGGCGGTCCTTTCCCACGCCGGTCAGCGAGTTGTCCGTGCCCGTCAGAATGTGCACCGGTCGCCCCCTCCGCAGCGTTGCAATCCCCGCTAACTGCCATCCTCCGAGTGCCCGCTGTATAAAGCCGGAGCGGGCCTCCAACACGGGAAGCTGCCAGACGAACGAAGTGACAAGAGAATGCGGGATATCAAAATCCGACACCGCGCGCTCGTTGCGCAAGTCGAACGGATTCTGCGGCCCCGTCACGCCGGGGTTCAGAAGATCATTGGAGCGCGTGTCGATCGACTTCGACCACGTGTAATTCGCCAGCACCGTGAGACCCTCGGCAAAACGCCGGTTCACCGTGACCTGCACGGCATTGTAGGAACTCGTTGATGCGCTCGTAAACATTCCGACCGACTGAAATCTCCCGTGAATCCGCCGCTGATCCGTGTTCCGCACCGTCGCGCCCGGTCCAAACACGGCCGGATTTCGCTCAAGCGGCACAAATAAATGCCGGCCGGCTGATCCCACATACGCCAGCGTGATCTTGGTGTACTTCTCAATCTGCTGCTCCAGGCTCAGATTGTACTGCTGGACGTACGGGTTGCGAAAACCGGCGTCGTAGCCCGCCACTCGAACGGGCAGGAAGAATTCAGCCTGCGCTCTCTCCTCGGCCGTCTGCGGCGGGAAGTACGGGATCTCCGGCGTCGTCGATCCATAAGGGTTGCTCAGACTCGGCGGCGTCCGGATATTAAATTGCAACGTGAATGGCTGATTCGCCAGATTGTTCTGGAGCGTATAGCCCGGCCCGTAATAGATCCCGTATCCTGCGCGCAGACTCGTGCGCCCCTTGCCTGTAATGTCCCATGCAATTCCGATCCGCGGCGCGAACCGGTTCCATTGATTCGACACAATCCCCCGGTCGATCCCCTCGTCCCCGACAAACACTAGCCCCCGGGGCGCTGTTGGAAACACCGTCGATTGCTGCCCGGCTCGGAATGTCGACCGCCGGTCCCGCTGATCCACCACCGGAAAGAACGGCTCAAATCTCAGTCCGATGTTCAGCGTCACCCGAGGGGAGATCTTCCAGTCATCCTGCACGAACCACCCCAGATTCACGTTCCGTGCCAGGCCCTCGGCCTGGGTCGCCAACTGCTGAAACTGCACCGGAAGACCAAGTTGAAAGTCCGCCGTCGGTATGCCGCTGAATACCCCGTTAAACACGAACGAACCGTCTACCAGGAAGTTGGTCCGCCGGATCTCTTGCAGATGGCGGGCTTCAAAGCCCCACTTCAAGAAGTGACTGCCCCGAACATAACTCATCGTCTCCCGCAGAGATACCACCGTCCGTGGCAGTTCCAGGTTGACGCGCTGCGTGAATTGGAAGGCGTTCGACACCCGCAACCGCGAATTCGTAGCATCCTCCTCGGGCCCCACCAGCGGAATGTCCGCACCCAAATCCCGCCAGCGAAAACGGTTCCCGGGACCTGGCCGCGCCGCTGTCCTGTTCATCCCCACGTTCAACGTGTTGACCAGCCGCGGGCTAAGAATCAGATTATCCCCGGCCGATAGATTCCAACTCCGGAACTCCTGACGGTTCTGAAAGACCGGTAGCACGTCCGTCAGCTCCGTCCGCTGATCATCGTGGAACGTCCGCACGAACAGTTTGTGATGGTCCGAAAAGGAATGATCGAACCGCGCCAGCCCCTGATCCGCATTTGTGTCCTCCCGGTTGTTTGACGAAAACTGCCCGTTCGGCAGGTTCGGCAACGGCACGTACTCTTCCATGAATCGCACCGCCACCGGATTCAGCCGAGCACCCGGAATCACGCTCCCCGGAAAAGGCTTCTTCGTCAGCGGATCCCTCGGGTGCTTCGCCGACTGAGAGTAGTCCCCCGCACGTTCCGCCACCGTCGGCACAAACAGACTCGACGCTGTCGGCGCCGAGCGGATCCGTGTGCCTTGATACGACACAAAGAAGAAACTCTGATTTCGTCGCAACGGTCCGCCGAACACTCCGCCAAACTGGTTTTGACGCAACTTTGGCTTGTCCTCCACCGAGAAGAAATTGCGGGTGTTCAATGCGTCGTTGCGGAGGAACTCAAACAAACTACCGTGAAACTCGTTCGTCCCCGACCGCGTGATCACATTCACTACCGCCCCCGCCGCCTGACCGTACTCGGCCGAAAAGCCGCTCGCCTGCACGCTGAACTCCTGCACCGCGTCCGGGTTCGGGTACAGGGACGCCGTATTCTGGTACGCGTCGTTGTTGTCGCTCCCATCCAGCAAATAGTTAGCGCTTCCGCCGCGCCCCCCGTTGATCGAAAAGCCCGGGTTCGGGGACTGAACTCCTCCGCCGCTGTGGGTCGCCGCCAGCACCCCGGGCGCCAGAAATTGCAGCTCCAGCATGTTGCGCCCGTTGAGCGGCAACTCCAGCATTCGCTTCGAATCCACCACTTGCCCCAGCGTGGCCCGGCTCGTCTGCACGAGTTGAGCGTCCGCGCTTACCGTCACCACTTCGGTCACCGGACCCGGCGTCATCGTGAAATCCGCCCGTACCCGCTCATCCGCCTGCAGCAGCACACCGGACTGCACCACCTGCTGAAACCCGGCTACCTCTGCCGTCACCCGGTAGCGCCCCACCGGCAACGTTGGAATCTCATAGTAGCCCTCTCCCGAAGTCAGTCCCAGAAATTCCTGGCCGGTCGCCTCGTGTACCGCCCTCACCTCCGCAGCCGGAATCACCGCGCCCGTGCTGTCCCGCACCATTCCGAGAATGCTCGCCGTGGAACTCTGCGCCCACAACGGCGCGCACCCCGCCACTAGCAATAGCAGGGATAATACCCTCTCAGTCATTTGATGCACTTCCTTCCCCGTCGCCGAGCCTTCGTCGTCCTTCCGGATTTGATCGGCCGACGACTTTGAGATCCGCCATCGACGGTACGGGGATTATACATTTTTTACAAAGCTATTTTCAATAGCAAAATAAACTAGCTTGTTTGCCTCGGTTGCATGGACCTGTCCCGAAGCCATCTTCGCGGCTGGTTACATCGGCTACACGCCGTAGGTCGCCCTCGGTACCTGGCAAAGGAGATGCGGGAAAGCGCGGAATAGGGGGCTTCGAGACGAGCGTGCCCGTCCAATCGAAGCGCACGCATCACTTCGAACGTAGCTCGGAAGCGCCAGCCGCGCAAATTGGTGTGAAGACTACTGCGGCTTGTAGTACAGCACCATCGCCGCGCCGGCCGCGGCCAGCAGGAAGCCGACGTAGAGCATCGGGCTCGGGGCCGACTTCGGCGGGTGCGTCGCCATCGTGTACAGCACGTTGACCACCGGCGCTCCCGCAAACACCAGCGGCATCACGTACAGCGGCCGGCCGCCGTTCAGGAATGAGTAGATGATACAGATGGCCCCGAGTGCGCCGAGCGCGCCCGCCCATGTCGCCCAGACCGTTCCACCGCCACTGAACCCGCCGAGTTGCCCGTTCCGCGCCAAGGCGAGTCCGGGAACCAGGACTCCAATCAGAAAATAGGCGGCGCCCACGCACAACAAGGCCCGCAGCGGGCTCCCCAGCGCCACTTGACCCTTGTGCAGGGTCGGCCCGTACATCCCCCAGCACAGCACGGCGCCCACCACGAACAAAACCCAAAGCATTGACTTCTTCCCTCCGGTACTCGATTGCATACTGTCTTTTTCGATGCTAGAAAGAGATTCGCAGCCCCAGTTGAATCTGCCGCGACTCGGTGACCGTTGACCGAATGCGGCCGAACGACGACAGCGTCTGTTCATTGTCGCTCACACCGGAGAACGCCTGCAGAGCCGGACTGCTGAAATTGGGCCGGTTGAACAGGTTGAAGAATTCGGCCCGGAACTGGATCCGGGTCGATTCGCCGAGCTTGCCCGCGCGAAAATTCTTCATTGCGGCGAAGTTCAAACTCCTCAGGTCTGGACCGAGCAGGGCTCCGCGGCCCAGATTGCCCAGCGTGCCGGCCTCCTGGAGTGCGAACGCCGCCGGATTGAACCACTGGTTCGGATCCGCGAGCACCGCGTCGTCGTGCGAGAAGCCCGGCGCCATGTCTGGACGGTCATTGCCGAGTCCCGGACCCAGCGACGGCGACCACAATGAGCGCGAGCGATTCCGCTGCACGAACGCCGTGACCGGCTGGCCGCTGCGCACCGTGGCGATGCCCGCGAACTGCCAGCCATCGAGGACTGCCTTCGCCGGACCGGCAAGGCTGCTCCCGAACGGGATCTCCCAATTAAAGTTGAATACCCAGTTGTGTTTGGCGTGAAAGTCCGCCAGGCCCTTGTTGTAAGAGAAGCCCGAAAACTCGGGGAACGCGGAGGTCGTGCCGTTGGTCGAATCCGAGAAGAAAGTGGACGACTGGGTGGTGTCTATATTGCGCGAGAAAGTATACGAGGACTGAAAACTCAACCCCCTTCCGAAGCGCTTGCGAACCTCCACCAGCAGAGCGTTATACCAGGAGTTGCCGTCGCTCTTCTTCAGTTCGACTGCCGAGAAGGCCGGGTTCGGCCGGCTCAGGCCGGCGGGGAAAAAAACACGACCGTCATCCAGCCGTTCCGGCTCCGGAATATTGGCATCGGTGTTCCGGAGCAGATGGACGCCGCGAGAGCCGGCATAGCCCAGCGTCAGCAGGATCTCGGACGGGAGGCGTTTCTGGACGTTCATGTTCCAAACGTGGACGTTCGGGTTCTTCAGATTCCACTCGATCGGGCGAATCGCGACGCTGCCGCTTCGCTCGAAGTCCGGCTGTGGGAATGTCGGCCCGCCCTGGACGATGCGCGGTGTGGCCGGAGGATTCGTCACGGTTACGATCAGGTTCTGCTGGAAATTCGTGTTGTAATACCAGCCGTATCCGCCCCGGAGCGAGACGCTCGCGTCGCCCAGAACGTCCCAGGCGAAGCCGAAGCGCGGCGAGACGTTCCCGCGAGGCGGCCCTTCGAACAGGCGGCCCACCGTGGGCTCGGTGTCGGAAAGGTTGATCAGCGCCGAGTCCCGTCCTCCCTGGTCGATCGGCATCGTGATGGTCTCGTACCGCATGCCCAGATTGAGCGTCAGCCGGGGGGTGACGGTCCAATCGTCCTGTATGTAGCCTCCGAATAGCGTAAATGGCCAGTCCCGAGCGAAGTCGCCCTCCGGGGTCAGGCCGATGAATCGCAGCGGACGGTTGGCTTTGAAACCCTCCAGGTTGGCAAACGCGAATAGCCCTAGGCTGAATGTCGGGTTCACCATTTCGTCCTGGTAATGCTCGACAAGGCCCCCGACCTTGATCGTGTGAGCCCCCCGGATCAGCGTGAGGCCTTCCTGGATGCTGAAGATGTTCTGTACCAGGTTCACATCCACCGAGATCTGCGGACCGAAGCGGGGAATCCCGCCAATGTCGATATCGCCCATCAGCGCCCGGCCCGGAACAAAGGGATCCAGCTCCCGCGAAGTGTTGGCCTCCACGTCCTGCCCGATATTCGTCCGGCTGAAACCGAAGCGGAGGTTGTTGAGCACTCGCGGAGACAGACCCGAGCTCAACTCCGCGGTCAAGAACTGGTTCCGTGAAACGAAGCGGCGGGGGAACTGAGGGAAGTCAGTCGGCAGGTCCTGACGGGCATCGTCGAGCGTATAGCGGGTAAAGAACTGATGCTTGGAGCTGAAGATATGATCGATCCGGCCTTGGACGAAGTCCTGGTTAGTCTCCTCGTTAAAAAAGAAGAGCAGCTCTCCGAGGCCGCCCCCGAGATCCCGTCCGTTCGGAAGGGGAAACTCGTCAAGATAGGGCTGAACGGCGGGATCCACCGGACCCTCCCGCGCCTCCTCCGTTATGGTCACGGAGTTGATGGTCCGGCCGCGGTCAGACTGCAGCGCCTCGTAGCCGGCGAAGAAGAAGGTCTTGTTCTTTCTGATCGGCCCCCCGACCGTGCCGCCGAACTGATGGCGCCGGAACTCTGGTTGCTCGGCTCCGTCGAAGAAGTTGCGCGTGTCCAGATTGTCGTTCCGGTGAAAGTAGAAGAGGGCGCCGTGGACTTCGTTCGTCCCGGACTTGGTGAGCGCGTTGATCTGGCCCCCTGAATTCCGGCCGAACTCGGCGCTGTAAGCGTTCGTCTCCACGCGGAACTCGCGGATTGTCTCCGTGCCGAGCACCGTGGATGCGGCGCTGCCGGCGGGACTGTTGGTGAAGTCATTCTGCGTCGTGCCGTCGATCAGGTAGACATTCGAGCGCGGGTCCTGCCCGTTGATGCTCATGCCCAATCCGTGAGCGACAATCGACCCCCCGTCGCGGTTCGGGAAGGCGATCACGCTGGGCTGCAGCAATGCCAGGTCCGTGTAGTTGCGCCCGTTTAGCGGCAGTTCGCGAATCGCCTCTTCTTCCACCAGGTAGCTCAGCTCGGAAGTCTGTGTATTGACCAGCGGCGTGTCGGCCGTCACGGTAACCTCGAATTCCACCGAACCGACCTCGAGTTCCAGGTCGACGTGGATCGTCTCGCCAACGGTGAGGACGACGCCCGTCCGCTGGAGGCTTTGGAAGCCGTCCGCGTTTGCCCTCAGATCGTAGGCGCCGGCCGGCATGACCGCGAGCACATAGCGTCCCGTTTCACCAGTCAGAGCGGTCCGGGAGAAGCCCGTGGTTTGTTGAGTGGCCGTGACTTCGGCGCCGCTGAGCGCTTCTCCGGTCGACGATGCCAGCACGTGCCCCGTGATGGTTCCGGAGGTCTGTGCCAGCAATGATCCGGCAGCCGCGAACACAAATAGAATCAACCTCATTCTGTTTTAAGCTCTCCCAGTAAGCGATGTGAATACTTGAATGTTTGACGTGATGAGGGGCGGGTCCGTCACCCTCCGAAGCAGTAGATGGCGCCATCACTTCCGCCGATCACGACTTTCCCGTCGGCGATCGCGGGCGAAGCCGCCAAAGAGGAACCGGCGTCGAATTCCCAGAGCTTCTCGCCCGACTCTAGATCCAGCACGTAAAACCGGCGGTCGCCCGAACCGACATAAACCCGGTCGCCGGCGATCACCGGCGAGGACTCGACCCGGCTGCGCGTCATGAAGGTCCAATAGGCATCGCCTGTTTCCGTGTTGAGGCAGTGAACCATCTTGTCCCGGCCGCCCACCACTACCCGGTCGCCGAGGACCGCGGCCGACGAATAGAAGGGAAACTTCCGCTCTGGATGCTCGTAGACCCACGCAATCGCCTTCTTGATGAGATCAATAGCCAGCACCTCGTTGTTAAAGGTCCCGAAAAAGGCCTTGTTGTCGACCAGCGCGGGCGACGCTCCCGTGTAGGCGCCCGATAACACGCTGAATACTTCTTTTCCGTCAGAGACGCGGATGGCTCGGAAGTTCTCGTCGCAGCCGGCCACGTAGGTGACACCATTGAGCACGCCCGGCGTCGCGTGGACCGGACCGAGGGTGTGAAATGCCCATACAGCCTTGCCCGTGGCGATGTCGATCGCATGAAGCCGCTCGTCGTAGGAGCCGATCAGCACCTTGCCGTCGACCACCACCGGAGAGGACTTGATCTCGAGCTCGGTCTCGTAAGTCCATACTTTCGAGCCATCTTCGGCCCGTACGGCATGGACCACGCCCATCAGATCCCCGACATAGACGACCCCCTCGTGAACCGCCGGTGAGGACTCCCCGATCGGCTCGCCCGCGTCGTATCGCCAGCGGAGCTTCCCTGTGGCCAGTTCGAGAGCGAGCAGTTCGCCCGAGTAGCACCCCACATAGACCACTCCATCCACAATCGCCGCCGAGGAATCCACCGCCTCGCCCGCCTCATAGGTCCAAAGAACGCGGAGATTCTCCGGCGGGACGCTCTCGGAGACTCCGGTAAGCTGCGGGTTTCCGCGAAACTGCGGCCAGTCCTGCGCCGCAGCGGGCACGGAGGGTAGAAGTACGGCCGCAGCCAGCGTAATTGTAGTCAGCCAGCGCATGCTAGTTTGTGTGCGCGATCTTGAAGAGTTGATTCCGGTTGGCGATGAAAAGAGCCCCGTTTGCCGGGACCACCGAACAGTAGACTGAGCTGCCCATGTTCATCTCCGCGATGACCTTCTCTTCCTTCCCCGTCTCCATCACCACTACGTCGCCGTCCTCGTCACCGACATAGACCTTGTCGTTGATGATCATCGGCGACGACCAGACGGCGGCCAGCAGGTCGTGCACCCAGTACGGCTCGCCTGTATCGGCGTCAAGGCAATGGAAAAAGCCGCTGAAGTCGGTGATGTAGACGAGCCCGTCCTTGATCGCCGCCGTGGAGATTGACCGGCGGATCTCATCGTAGTGCCAGATGCGTCCGGATTCGGTGATATCTCCCCGCTTGGTGGCGTCGATCGCGTACATGTGCCCGATTCCCTCGCCGTGCTCGGGATCCTGGCCGTTGGCGATGTAAACACGATCATTGAGGATGACCGGCGTGGCGATCAACTCATTGCGGGTCTTCGGCCACTCGGAATCCTTGGGATTCGTATCGAACTCCCAGAGCATCTCGCCGGTCTTTACCTCGAAACCTCGCACCCAGCCATCGCCCTGGGCGTGGATGACCTGCATGACGCCGCCGATCTCACCGACGGTCGGCGTGGACCACTGCCCGTGGAGGATGTTCCCGTCGACCGAGTTGTCTTCCCAAATCACCTCCCCAGTCGTCTTGTCGACCGCAATCAGCGCCGGCGCGCGCGGTGACGGAACATTGACATGACTCTCGTCCTGGCCGTTCGAGGTGGAGACGAAAACCAGGTTCTCCCACATCACCGGCGACGAGTTGGCCAGGTTGTGCTGGTAGACGCCAAGCTCCTCCATCATGTCGAGCTTCCAGATGATGTCGGCAGCCTTCTCGCTGGTGAGTTCTTCGCGGGTGTACGGACCGTCGTTTTCGCCGTCGCGGAAGCCTTCCGTATCGAGGCACACCAATTCGCCGCGATTGTTCACATACCAGAGCCGGTCCTCTACCACCAGCGGAGACGACGCAACGCCCTGATAGGGCCAGTCATTCACGCGGCCGGACTTGAGCTTGGCGCTGGTATGCTGCCACAGGAACTCCCCGTCGGACTCCCGGAAAGCCAGCAGCACGCCCCGGTCCCCGTCTTGCTTCGGATCGTACAGCGCCTCATTGTTGGTGCCGACGAAGACCTTGCCGTCGGCAACCACCGGATTCCCGTATGTCTGCGACCCGAGCGCGGCAACCCAGGCTACATTCTTCTTGCTTTGGACATCCCACTCCACCGGCGGGTTCTCCATCCTTGAGACCATGTTGCGGTCTGGCGTGCCGCCCCACATGGGCCATTCTCCAGTACCGGGATCACCGGCTTGCAATCCCGTTGCTATCGCCACCACGGCGCATAAGTTTGTGAAACGGCTCATATTGATTAAGATGCTCCTACTCGTTTAAGGTCACCTGGAAGTTGTCGAAGAATATCTCGAAGGGAGCGTCGGCATAGAGACCGGGGCTGCCTTCTCGGTTCGGTACCGGATCCTCATGCTCCAGGGTCCAGGCATCGGGCTCGGCTTCGTCCACTGGCCAGACCTTGCCCTGAAGCTTCACGTTGCCATTGTCCAGATTCTCGACGCGAAGCTTCATGCGGTACCAGGTGTCGGGTTTCCACGCAAAGTTGGTCTTGACCGTACGGCGCGGATCGGCCTGCCAGGGATGGATCTCCAGGCGCTGATGGTTGCCGAACAAGACGAAGGCGTATCGCTGGGCCACGACACCGGCGTCGCCCATCCGGCGGCGCTGTTCGGTGGCCCGGACGTCGACCTGGACGGTGTAGTCATGCCAGTCCGTCGGCCCCATCATCACGCGCGCCCGCTGGCTGGCCGGATTGTCGGACAACTTCGTCAGGACTCTGGTTCCGTCCATCTCGCGGATCTCGAACTTGCCGGCGGCGTTGACCCAGTGCGCCGGCG
>CAYLSS010000039.1:10622-11721 GCA_964385765.1 uncultured Solibacteraceae bacterium | reverse complement strand
CATGCGATGGCTTCGGCGCCGGACAAGACCTGGCCTGCCCCCAACTTCGTCGCTACCGCCGACATGCTTCGTGATCTTGGCCTCGACCCGGTGTTCATTGGCGCTTCCGGGGACGATCTGAGTCGATTCGCCGCTTATCGGGTGGAGCGGGGACGTCCGCTTAGCGAAGTCAAGTCCCTTATCGCTGGAGCGTCGTTGTTTGTGGGCAATGACAGCGGTCCCGCCCACATGGCGGCCGCTTTCGGAAAGCCGGTGGCCGTCGTGTTCGGGAACTCCAACGCGGCGATCTGGGGACCCTGGCGGACCGACTCGGTTGTGCTTTCTTCGCCCGATGGGATAGCCGGGGTGACGGTAAGGCAGATGGCCGCGGCGATCGAGCAATTGCAGGTGCGGACATGAAAGGATTGATTCGCCTGCTCAGCTATGTCCGCCCTTATACGGCGCCGCTGCTGGCATCGGTCTTCTTTATGGCCGTGGCCGGCGCGGCTCACGCCATGATCGCACTGCTGATCAAACCGATCCTGGACCGCGTTCTCGATCCGGCCACCCCTGACACACCCGTCGAGTTGTTTGAGTTCCTCGGCCACTCGGTCTACCTGCACCAGCTCGTCCCGCCGCAGATACACAATGTCTGGACGATGGTCGCTTTCGGAATCCTCGCCGTGTTCCTCACCAAGGGACTTTGCGACTATATCGGCAACTACCTGGTCAACTACACCGGGCTGTCGGCAATTACGGACCTGCGGCAGCGCTCCTTCGACCACATCCTCCGCCAGGACATGCACTTCTTCGAGACCCACGCCACGGGCAGGCTAATGTCATCCATCATGATCGACATAGAGAAGATTCAGGTGGCGGTTTCGCATATCCTGGCCGACCTGCTGCGCCAAAGCTTCACTGCCGTCTTTCTGCTCTACGTGGTTCTGCACACGGACTGGAAGTTGTCGCTGGTGGCGCTGACCGTGCTGCCGATCGTGCTGCTGCCGACCGTCCGGATTGGCCATTGGATCCGCCGCACTACTCGGAAGGCCCAGGACTACGCGGGGCAGTTAAACGAGACGCTGCAGGAATCGATTGGCGGGCACCAGGTGGTGAAGTC
>CAYLSS010000039.1:0-10612 GCA_964385765.1 uncultured Solibacteraceae bacterium | reverse complement strand
ACTGCCGAGAAACACGAGTCGGACCGTTTTCGGAAGGCTGTCCGGCGCTACCGCTCAGAGAGCCTGAAGTATGTCGCCCAGCAGGCCCTGGCGACCCCCATGATCGAGTTCTTCGCGGCGCTGACGATCGTGGCTCTGTTGACTTACGCGCGCGAGCAGATCAAAGCGGGGCAGATGACAGGCGGGGAGTTCATGACCTTTGTGGTCGCGCTGCTCATGCTCTACGAGCCGGTAAAGCGCCTGGCGGGGATTCACAACATTTTCCAGCAGGCTCTCGGGGCTTCTCAGCGGGTTTTCGAGTACCTTGACACCCGAGAGGTGATTGCCGATTGTCCCGATGCCCGGACGCTTTCCAGCTTCGATCATGCGATTGAATTCCGGGGGGCGGAGTTCTACTATCCGCGATCGCCCGCTGGTTTCCGGCTAGGCCCGCTCGAGCTGGAGGTACGGGCCGGGGAGGTAGCGGCCCTGGTGGGTCCGAGCGGGGCCGGCAAGACGACTCTGGTCAACCTCGTCCCGCGCTTCTACGACGTCACCGGCGGGGCGATTTTGATCGATGGCACGGATATCCGGGATATCCGGCTGGCGAGCCTGCGCCAGCAGATCGGGATTGTGGCTCAGGACACGTTTCTGTTCAATGATACGGTCGCCAACAATCTTCGCTATGGCCGTCCTGACGCCACCGAAGAGGAAGTGCGCCGGGCGGCGCGAAACGCCCTCGCCGACGAGTTCATCGAGCGCCTCGGGGAGGGATACAATACGGAGGTCGGAGAGCGCGGTGTCCGGCTGAGCGGCGGCCAGCGGCAACGCATCGCCATTGCCAGGGCATTGCTGAAGAACGCGCCGATACTGATACTGGACGAAGCGACCTCGCACCTCGACACCGAGTCTGAACTGCTGGTGCAGCGGGCGCTGTCAAACCTGATGGAAAACCGAACGGTGATCGTGATCGCCCATCGCCTGTCGACGATCCGCCGCGCCGATCAGATCGTCGTGGTGGACAACGGCCGCATTGCCGAGATCGGCACGCATCAGGAGTTGGTGGCCGGAGGCGGCGTCTACCAGCGTCTTCACGACTTGCAGTTCGTGACGCAGACTGATTCGGCGGTGAATCCTTGAGTCCTCGACAGGATCCCATACGCAGCATGACCGGTTTTGCCCGGGTACGGTGGGAAGCGCCGGGGGGCGAGTTCGAAATCACTCTCAAGAGCCTGAATCATCGGGGACTCGACATTCGGTTTCATCTTCCGCCGGACTTCGAGCCGCTCGAGAACGAGATGCGCTCGAGGCTCACGCAGCGCCTGCGGCGCGGGCACGTGGACGTCCGGGTGAATTTCACTCGAGCACAGGGCTCGGAGAACCTTGGACTGAACCGCGGGCTGCTCGAGGCTTACCTCAGCGCCTACCGGGAGGCGGCCCAGGAATACGGCATCGATGCGCAGCCCGACCTGGGACAGGCGTTCCGGATTCCCGGCATGCTGTCCGAGCCAGCCGGTCAGGAGTTCGGTCCTGAGTTTCAGGCGGCATTGCTGGAGGCGCTGGATGCCGCAATCGAGGAGTTGAACACCTTCCGCGAGCGCGAGGGTGCGCAGTTGGCTGACGAGATTCGCGGACGGATTGACGACATCGAACAAGCGGCGGCCCGGATGAAAGAGATTCGCTCCCAGGCCGTGCCCGCGTTTCAGCAGCGGCTGCAGGAGAGGCTCAACGATCTGTTGGACGGAACCGCTCTCGAACCGCAGCGGCTGGCCCAAGAGGCCGCCATGCTGGCCGACCGCAGCGACGTCGGCGAGGAGTTGGCCAGGCTCGAAATCCACTCCAACCAGCTTGGAGCCATGCTCGCCGAAGGCGGCGAGTTGGGGAAGCGGATCGATTTCCTGCTCCAGGAAATGCACCGCGAGACGAACACCATCCTCTCCAAGACGAACGGAATCGGCGAAGTCGGCCTCGGAATCACCGATCTTGCCCTGGCCACGAAGTCGAACATCGAGAAGATCCGCGAACAGTCTCTGAATCTCGAATGAGCAATGTATTCATCGTTTCGGCGCCGTCCGGCTCCGGGAAGTCGACACTCCTGCGGGGGGTGTTCGCCACCAACCGGGATCTTATCTTTTCCATCTCCTACACCACTCGTCCGCCCCGGCGCCGGGAGAAGCACGGAGAAGATTACTACTTCATCAGCCGCGAGGAATTCGAAGCGCAGATCGCGCGCGGTGAATTCCTGGAACATGCGGAGGTCTTCGGAAACTACTACGGAACACACCGCCGGTTTCTCGATCAGGCGATCGCCGAAGGCAAGGATTTGGTGCTCGACATCGATGTTCAGGGTGCGCGACAATTAAGGGTTAAGCTCCCTGAAGCCATAAGTATTTTCATCCTGCCTCCCTCGCGTGCAGAACTTGAGAAGCGATTGCGCGCACGGTCTGAGGACTCCGATGAGGTGATTGATCGCAGGCTGCGGGGGGCCGCCGCCGAAATCCGGCGCTGCCAGGACTACAACTACCTGATCGTGAATCGTGACGTGACCGTAGCGACCGATGAATTGGCGGCCATCATCAATGCCGAGCGGAACCGCCGGCAGAACCGTGAACGAGAGATCCGGCTGATCCTCGAAGACTTCGACCAGATACTCTAGATCTCATCGCGGTGTCCGGCGTGATCCGACAACTTTTTAGAGAGGTACCGATTGTATGACAGACCTGGGTTCACGAGCTCCCAGAAACACGATTCCGGATGACCCGGAACAGAGCACCTATCGTTTCATCATTGTCGCCGCCAAGCGGGCCAGGCAGTTGCAGGAGGGCTCGCGAAGCTTCCTCCCGACAATGTCGCGCAAGCCGACGGTAACAGCCATGGAAGAAGTGCGCCGGGGATTGGTGAAGTACTCCGACGAAAATCGCGACGGCGCCCCGGATGAAGACTCCGAAGGCGTCGAGGAGCGCTTCTAAGCAATGAACATTGTGCTCGGCGTAGGCGGCGGAATCGCCGCGTATAAAGCCGCCGAGTTGTCTCGCCTGCTCCAGGAGCGGGGTTTCGGTGTGCAGGTGGTGATGACCCGCGCTTCGCAGGAGTTTGTGAAGCCGCTGACCTTCGCCGCGCTCACGGGCCGAAAGGTGATCACGGATCTGTTTGCCCCCGAGGGCGGCAGCCAGGAGACCCTGTCGAGCGCCGTCGAGCACATACAGGTCGCCCAGGACAACGACATATTGCTGGTGGCGCCGGCCACGGCGGACCTTCTGGCGAAGTTCGCGCACGGCCTCGCCGACGACTTTCTCACGACTGTCTACCTCGCCTTCACCGGACGGGTTGTGCTTGCGCCGGCCATGAACAGCAACATGTGGCAGCATCCGGCCACGCGGGAGAATCTGACGATTCTGAGCGAGCGGGGCCATGAAATAGTCGGTCCGGATGATGGATCATTGGCCTGCGGCACCATCGGGCCGGGGCGGCTGGTGGAACCGGCTCTGATCGCCGGAGCAGTTTCACGGGTGGCTTCCCGACGGCGCGATTTCGAAGGCGAGACGGTCTTGATCACGGCCGGCCCGACCGAAGAGCCCCTCGATCCCGTCCGCTACATCTCGAATCGGTCCAGCGGGAAGATGGGCTATGCCCTGGCCGAATGCGCCGCCAACCGGGGCGCCGACGTCGTGCTGGTCTCCGGTCCGGTGCAAATCCCCGCCCCTCACGGCGTGAAGGTGGTTCAGGTCCGGACCGCGAACGAGATGCGCGACGCCGTGATGGAGCACCTGGATCCGGCTACCGTGATTATCAAAGCGGCGGCCGTCGCCGACTATCATCTCTCCGACGTACCGAAGCATAAGATGAAAAAGACGGCCCTCCGTTTGTCACTGGAACTCGATCCGACCCCGGACATTCTTGCGGAGGTCGGCCAGAAGAAGGAAGACCGGCTGTTGATCGGCTTCGCCGCCGAGACCGACAACCTTGTCGCGGAGGCTCGTCGGAAGCTCGAGTCGAAGCGCTGCGACATGATCGTGGCGAACCTGGTGGGCCGCGAAGGGACCGGCTTTGAAGCCGACGAGAACGCGGTTACGCTGGTGCTCAGCACCGGAGAGTCGGTTCCAATTCCACAGAGCGCGAAGGAGAAGATTGCGGATTCCATCCTCGATCATGCCCTAAAGCTTCGCCTCTCGTTGCATGCCGCCAAATGACGCCTGAACAACTGCGGCAATATCTTTCCTTTTACCAGGATCTGGGTATCAGGACGCTGTACCGGCGTCACAGCCCCTCCCCGCCGCTGGTGGAAACAGAGCCCAAGGAGCCTGCCAATCCCATGGTCAGAGAGAGAACGGCGCCACCCCGGCCGCCGGCTCCCCAATCGGATCCGCCGCTGCCGGACGAGCCGTCGCCGGCACAGTTGGACGGGGTGTTGCCGCGCCTGGCTCCAGAGGACGACACGCTCCTGAAGATCAGTGACGACATCGGCGACTGCGATCGCTGCCGGCTGCATGAAAGCCGGACGAATATCGTCTTCGGAGTCGGTAACGAGCAGGCGAAAGTGGTCTTCGTTGGGGAAGGTCCGGGCGCCGACGAAGACGTCCAGGGCATCCCCTTTGTCGGCCGGGCCGGCCAGCTCCTGACCCAGATGATTAACAACACGGCCAAGGGTGAGGGCATCCCGATCAGCCGCGAGGATGTTTACATCTGCAATGTGGTCAAGTGCCGTCCGCCGGGAAACCGGAATCCGGAAAGGGACGAGATGGAGGTCTGCGGCCAGTTCCTATTCCGGCAACTGATGGCGATACGGCCAAAGGCGATTGTCGCGCTGGGCGGCATCGCGTCCAAGGCTTTGCTCGGTAAGAAGGAGGGAGTAAAGCGGTTAAGAGGGAACTGGCATCGCTGGAACGGGATTCCGGTGATGGTTACCTATCATCCGTCGTACTTGTTGCGCGGCGTGGACCGGTCAGGGAAACGCGAAGCGTGGGAAGACCTCAAGAAGGTGTTCCACTATGTCTACGACTGAGCGCCGCCAAGGCTTCTTCGTGACCTTCGAAGGAATTGACGGCTGCGGAAAATCGACTCAGATCAATCTGTTGGTGGAGCGCCTGTCGGCTAAAGGACAGCCGGTGACGGCAACCGTTGAGCCGGGCGGAACCGAGATCGGCCAGCAGGTTCGCCGCATCTTGCTCGACGCGCGCAATCACCGGATCACCGCTACTACCGAACTGCTTCTGTACTTCGCTTCGCGAGCCCAAAATGTCGAAGAACGGATTCGCCCCGCCCTCGAACGCGGCGAGGTGGTCGTTTCGGACCGCTACACCGATTCCACGTTGGTCTATCAGGGTGTTGCACGTGGGCTCGGATCGGCCGTGGTCGCCGATCTCCACAGGATCGCTTGCGGCGGTCTGAATCCCGATCTGACGATTGTCCTGGACATCGACCTGGAAACCAGCCTGGCGCGCGCGAGAGCCCGTAACAAGGATCTCGGCAGCGACGATGCGAACCAGACCCGGATGGACGATCAGACCACCGCCTTCTACCGGCGCGTTCGCGAGGGCTACCGGCATTTGGCCGCGCGCGAACCCGGCCGCGTCAAGGTGATCGATGGCAACCGGACCATCGAACTCGTTGCGGCCGATGTCTGGACGGCTCTGGAGGCGGCTCGTGTTTGAGGACTTCATCGGTAATCGGATGGTCACCTCGGCGCTCGAGCGCATCATCCAACAGGACCGGATTCCGCAAACGCTCCTGTTCTACGGCTCGGGCGGCGTCGGAAAGGCGACGCTCGCGCGGCAGTTGGCGGTGGTGCTGCTCGGGGACGCGGAGAAGATCGAGCAGGACGACCTGAGCCTGCCGCACAACCAGGAACGGATCGACGAACGCCTCAAGCTGCCGGCGGATAAGCGGGTCGAGGATCCGCTGTTTTTCAACACGCATCCTGACTTCGTGACCTTTGCGCCTGACGGTCCGCTGCGGCAGATCGCGATCCAGCAGATGCGCCTGCTCAAAGAGAGAGCCCAGTACAAGCCGCTGAAGGGCCGGTATCGGGTGTTCCTGGTCGACCATTTCGATCGGGCCAACGAGAACGCCGCTAACTCCTTGCTAAAAACCCTCGAGGAACCGCCCGATCATCTGATTCTCGTGCTGACTGCCGAGAACGTCTATGACCTGCTGCCGACCATCCGCTCGCGGTCAGTCCAATTCCACCTCTCGCCGCTGCCACGCGAGGAGATGTGGGAGTTCGTTCGGGAGCGGAAACTGGATCATCCGGAGCGCCGGGTGGCCCTTGCCGGCGGAAGTCCGGGCATGGCGATCTCGATCGATCTGGACGTTTACGAACGCCGCCGCGAGGCCATGCTGATCCTCTTGGGAGCGGCTTCGAAGACGTCGAAGTTCAGCGCCTGGGCGGAGTGGGCCGAGAAGCTTGGGATGAGCCGCGCGGAAAAGCTCGACGACTATCTGCTCGTCATCTATGGGCTCCTCGAGGATATTGTGCTGCTGCAGCAGCACAAAGATGGGATCCGCAACGCGGATATCCGTGATCAGATCGAGCCGATCGCCGGCGCCGTCACCTTCGACTGGATCAAGGCCGCGATTCAGAAGACGGATGACCTGGTCCATCTTATGCGCCGGAACATCCAGAAGAGCATTGCCCTGGATGCGATGGTTCTCGAATTGCGCGACCGGGCGCTTCGTCAGTAAAGTGGCGCCGGTTCGCGAGGAACGCCCTGTCAGCAGATCCGCGGCAACTGCTCCCCGCTGAGCATGTCGAGAACCCTGCGGCCGCCGATCGAACTCTTCAGAACCACCTTGCCGGGATGTTCGCCGGTGACCATTCCCGCCAGGACGGCGCGTTCGCAAGCGAGGCAGCCGTGAAGGACATCCACGGCCCGATCGGCTTGAGCCGCGGGCAGGAACGCCACAAATCTGCCTTCGTTGGCAACGTAGAGGGGATCCAGGCCGAGAATCTCACAGGCGCCTTGAACCGATTCGGACACCGGCACGGCAGCTTCTTCGATCTCGATGCCGATACGGGCCGTTTCGGCAATCTCGTTGAGAGCGGAGCTCAGCCCGCCTCGCGTCAGGTCGCGCAGGCAGTGGATCTCGACGCCGGCGTCCAGCAGCGCCCGAACCGGTGTCCACAAGGGCGCTGTGTCACTGACGATCGGAGAGTCGAACTCCAAGCTTTCACGCACCGACAGGATGGCGACGCCGTGAGCTCCGAGATCGCCGCTGATAATGATCGAATCGCCTGCGCGGACGGCTTCGGGCCTGATGGGACGGGGAGATTCAACCAACCCGATACCCGATGTATTCACGAAGATGCCGTCACCGTGCCCTTTGTCGACGACCTTTGTGTCGCCGGTTGCAATCGCCACGCCGGCCAGCCGCGCCGCCGCTCGCATCGATTCGACAACCCGACGCAGATCTTCGATCGGCAGACCTTCCTCGAGGATGAAGCCGCAACTGAGGCTCAGTGGGCGCGCGCCACACATCGCCAGGTCGTTGACGGTGCCGTTGACGGCGAGGCAGCCGATGTCGCCTCCGGGAAAGAATAGCGGTCGGACCACGTAGGAGTCAGTGGTGAAGGCGAGCTTCCGGTTGTGGAGTTCCAGGATGGCGCCGTCGTGCCGCTCGGAGGCATCGCCGAATGCCGGCAGGAAGAGGCCTTCGATCAAATCCTGCGTCAACCTGCCACCGCCTCCGTGGCCCAGCAGGATCCGCTCCGGGGCGCCAGCGGGCAGCGGGCAGCTCCAGGAGAATTCCTTATTCTCGGGCATATCGGAAATAAGCCGCGCAGGCCCCTTCGGAGGAGACCATGGGCGCTCCGAGCGGATGTTCCGGGGTGCAGGCTGTGCCGAAAGCGCCGCATTCGCGCGGCTTCCGGAGGCCCTGGAGGATTTCACCGGCGATGCACTCGGCCGGCTCCGTGGCGCTCACCGCGGACACTCCGAACTTCACCTCGGCGTCGAACACGCGATAGCCGTCGCGCAGCACCAGACCGCTGACTGGAATATTGCCGATGCCCCGCCATGGCCGGTCAGCCACCTCGAATACTTCCACCATGGTCCGCCGCGCACGGGGATTGCCGTCTTTCCTCACCACGCGAGCATACTGATTCTCGATTTCCGCTCTGCCCGATTCGAGTTGAGCCACGGTCATACGGATGCCTTCGAGCAGGTCGAGCGGCTCGAATCCGGTAACAACGATCGGCACCCGATGATCTCGCGCCACCGCCTCGTACTCCTCGATCCCCATCACCGTGCAGACGTGTCCGGGGGCCAGAAATCCCTGCACGCGGCAATTCGGAGCGCTGAGAATGGCGCGCATCGCCGGCGGCACGAGCACGTGCGCGCAGAGGACCGAGAAGTTCTCTAGCCTGGATCGCGCCGCCTCCCACACCGCCATCGCATTGGCGGGCGCGGTGGTCTCGAATCCCACGGCGAAGAAGACCACCGCGCGATCAGGCGACTCTTTCGCCAGCTTCACAGCATCGAGGGGCGAGTAGACAATCCTGATGGAGGCGCCTTCGGCCTTCGCATCGAGAAGGCTCTTCTTTGAACCCGGCACCCGGAGCATGTCGCCAAAGGAACAGAAGATAACGTCCGGCCGCGCGGCGATCTCAATCGCCTTATCGATCTGTTCGAGCGGCGTTACGCAGACCGGACAGCCCGGGCCGTGAACCAGTTCAATCTCTTCCGGAAGCAGATCCTCGAGGCCGGTCTTTAGAATGGTGTGAGTTTGGCCTCCGCAAACCTCCATGATGGTCCAACGGCAGGTTGTCAGGCGCCGGATCGCCTCGGAGACCTCCCGGGCGGCATCGGCGGACCGGTACTCGTCGACGAACTTCACGGTCCACCGCCTTCTAATTCCGCGAGCTCGCCCATGCGCTTCAGGTCCTCGAAGATCCGGCGGGCTTCGGTCTCGTCGACCATGCTGAGCGCCATGCCGACATGGACGAGTACGTAATCACCCGCCGAGGCCTCGGGGGTGAAGGCCAGGCTCACATCCTTTCGCACGCCGCCGAAGTCCACCTTGGCGCGGCGCAACAGAGGATCGCTCTGATCGTCGATGCTGACGACCTTCCCAGGAACGGCAAGACACATCCTAACCTTATTGTAGGCGGCTACGCCTTGACGGCGTCTTCTGACTGCTCAATCGGCCGTTTATACTTGCAGCCGTCATTCGGACACTGGAGTTCGGGGCCGGCCTTGAGCCATTTCTCGACCAGGTAGGGGGAGCCGCATTCAGGACACTTTTCGGTCACCGGCTTCGCCCAGGAGATGAAGTCGCAGTCGGGGTAGCGGTTACATCCGTAAAAGGTGCGCCCTCGTTTTGACCGCCGCTCCACCAACTCCCCTTCAGAGCACTTGGGGCACTTCACGCCGATTGTCTTTTGCTTGACGAATTTGCATTTCGGGTAGTTCGAGCAAGCAGTGAACTCTCCAAATCGTCCATGCTTGAGCACCAGGTTCTTGCCGCACTTCGGGCACTTCTCATCGAGCGGCTGATCGAGTTTCTTCTGCTGCCCGTTCAACGGCTTCGTGGTTTTGCAGTCAGGATAGCCGGTGCAGGCATAGAATTGGCCGAACCGGCCTTTCTTCAGCACCATGGGCCGGCCGCAGTTGACGCAGTATTCCTCGCCCTGGTCGCCGAGCCCCTCCTTTTCCTCGTCGGGCTGCTCCATCGCCAGCTCGCGGGTGTTGGTGCATTCGGGGTAGCCCGTGCAGGCCAGGAACCGGCCATGGCGGCCCCAGCGGATCACCATGGGCCGGCCGCATTTCTGGCACTTTTCGTCGGTCGGCTCCTCCATCCGCTTGATGTCAGTCATGTTCGTCTCGGCCTCGACGAGGTCGACTTTGAACTTGTCGTAGAACTCGGCCATTGCGAGGCGCCAGTCACGCTTGCCTTCTTCGATCTCGTCCAGTTCCTGCTCCATGCGAGCGGTGTACTTGACATCGAAGATGTCGTTGAAGCTCTCAATCAGCAGATCGGTCACGACCGTTCCCAACTCCGTGGGAAAGAATCGCCCGCCCTTTTTCGTCACGTACTCGCGATCGAGAATCGTCGAGAGGATCGAGGCGTACGTGGATGGCCTGCCGACACCATCGGCTTCCAGCTCTTTGACCAGCGTCGCCTCCGTGAAGCGGGGCGGCGGCTCGGTAAAGTGCTGTTCGGGGTGAATCGACTTGTATTCGAGGCGTTGGCCTTCTGTGAGGGCGGGAATCTTGTGCTTGAGTTCCTCGTCTTCGTCGGTCTTCTTGTCCTTGCCCTCTTCGTAGACTTTGAGGAAGCCGTCGAACTTGGGCGCCGAACCGGTCTCGCGAAACAGGTAGGTGGCGCCGTCTTTACCGGTCGCGATGACCTCGACCACGGTCTGATCGAACAACGCCGGCATCATCTGCGAAGCCACGAAGCGGCACCAGATCAGCCGGTAGAGCTTAAGCTCATCCTCTTCCAGATAGGGAGCGAGGTCATCGGGAGTGCGCATCACCGACGTCGGTCTGATGGCCTCATGGGCGTCCTGGGCGTCCTTCTTGCTGCGGTAGGCGACCGCGTTGGGCGGCAGGTAGCGCTCTCCGTAACGCTTGCCGATGAACTCCCGGGCTTCGGCGAGTGCATCGTTGGAGACGCGCGTCGAGTCGGTTCGCAT
>CAYLSS010000038.1:0-11777 GCA_964385765.1 uncultured Solibacteraceae bacterium | reverse complement strand
GAGCCGGAGGCCGCCACTTCCCGTGCGGGACTGTCTCTCACTCGTTGAGACCACGGCGTCGGCGTGGCACCGGCATCCACAAAGACGCGGTAGCCTTCTTCGTCAATCACCATCGTGGCCAGTTCTCCGCGAAAGACTAGCCGCCAGCCGTGTTTGTACGTAGAGCGGTAGTTGAGCGTCCAGGTCGCCAGAAAGCCCGGATAGTCGAAGGCAGCGCAGAACACATTGGGTACCTCGGCGCCGTCAGCCGACAAGGTTTTCCCGTCGCAGCTTGCCGCCCGCGGAGGAGGGCTGCCGGTAACCAACTGTACGACATCCATCAGATGGGTACCCTGATCGGTCATGTTGCCGCCCGAATAGTCCCAGAAGCCCCGCCACCATCGAAAGCGGCGCGGTTCCAGAGGCCGGCGCGGAGCGGGCCCCAGAAAGCGGTCCCAGTCCAACGACCCGTCCAGCGGTGAGTTGTCGAGCGGAAGCCGGAAGTGCCAGTTCCAGGATGCCTCCACGTGAGTAATCGTTCCGAGTTCGCCTTTCCTCACCAGTCTGCGCGCCTCGTGGATGAAGGGCATGCTTCGGCGTTGCATGCCGACCTGCACAACCCGACCCGAGTCTCGAACGGCCTCGACCATGGTCTGGCTTTCATCGAGCGACACGGAAATCGGCTTCTCCAAGTACACGTCACGGCCACTGGCCAGTGCATCCAGCAGAATCGGACAGTGATGATGGTCTGGCGTGGCAATCACCACGAAATCGAGCCCCGGAACGGCGAGCAGATCCTTGTAGTCCACGAACGCCCTGACGTCCGGCGGACCACTTCGCCGGGCCAGCCGCAGGTATGGCTCATACACATCACACACCCCCAGGCAGGCTGCGCCGAGCTTCTGGAAAATGGTGTTCAAGTACCGACCGCGGATCCCGGCGCCTATCAGGCCATAGGCAAGACGCTCATTTGCGCCCCTTGCCCGCTGTCCCGCCAGCAGCGGAACGGTAGCGGCCGAGCTCCTCAGAAAACCTCGTCGTGAAGATTCCCGCAAATCCATATGCTCAAACGGTACGGCTATCTGCTTGATTTTTCAAGTTCTTAACGGTTAGGAACATGATGTTCAAGCGCCTTGTTCAAGCAACAAGAATGTGGTACAGTCATCTGGGGCAGCCGTTATGAACGGGGCTAGTGAGAGCGGGTACGTAGGGGCACCCGTTGCACAGAGCTTGGATGCGGTCGCAGTGCGGAAGGAGTTGAGCCGCATCCTCGAAAGCGAGTATTTCGCCCGAAGCGAGCGGTGCCGGGCATTTCTAAGTTACGTTGTCAGCCAGGCGTTGGAGGGGCGCTCGGATCAGCTCACCGAACGGACTATCGGCATCAATGTGTTTGCCAAGCCGGCAACATACGACACGGGCGAAGATGCTATCGTGCGCGTCCGGGCCAACGAAGTTCGCAAGCGGCTGGCACTGTGCTACGCCGAGCAGCCGGGACCGGCCGGCGTCGAGATCCATCTTCCCGCGGGCTCTTATGTGCCTGATTTCAGGTCCCGGGCAGGCCGGTCACGGGGTTCGGAAGCGCTGCCTCATCCAGCGTCAACGACGAGTCGCCGCTTCCTTGCCCCAAAAGTCTTAGCTGCCGTGCTGAGCGTCAGCTGTCTCCCCACGGCGATAGCCTTCATGCTGTGGCCGGCCTCCACGGAGACACTTCTGGAGGAGTTCTGGGCTCCCATACTTGACAATGCACACCCGGTGATCATCTGTCTTGCCAACCCCACCGTGTTCGGCGTGTCGGGCCGCATGAAGGAAGAGCTGACGCGCTTGGGACCAACGGCGTCTCGCAAGCCGCTGTCTCTGCTGTACTCCCCGACCCCGGACGCCAGCACGGATCTCTACCCGATCCCCCAACAGTATGTTGGCATCGGCGACGCTCATGCGGTAGCCGCGTTGTGCGGGTTGTTTGGCGGCTGGGCTAAGCCGGTGAAGATGCGGATCGGCAACGACCTGTCGTTTGCTGAACTGCGCGGGCAGCCGACGGTCTTGCTCGGCGCGTTCAACAACCGTTGGACCATGCACATGACCAGCCAGCTTCGATTCCGCTTCCACACAGATCAATCCGGTGGCTGGAAGATCGACGATCGGCAACAGAGCGACCGGCACTGGCGACCACCCAACTTGAGACGCGACGGAAAGACGTCGGAAGATTTCCTCCTAGTATCCCGCGTTGTGGATCCCAGTTCCCAGGCTACTGTGATGGCGGCGGCCGGCGTAACACAGTACGGCACTCGTGCCGCCGGGGAGTTTCTCACCAGTCCGGACCTCTTGCGGGAGGCCTTAAGCCAGATTCCAGACGAACACAGGGATCGAAACCTCCAATTCCTGCTTTCAGTGGATATTGTCGACGAGACTCCAGGGCGTCCAAGACTGCTGGCAATCCACTGGTGGTAGCCTGTAATCCGCCGCCACCAAGCCTTCCCATAGGTCTTCGAGAACCTCGACCTCCGCCGGATCGCTCCCACCGCCCCGGCATCCGAGTACTATCTCATCATAAGGGGCTGTCAGAAACTAAATAGAACAAGTTAAAAGTGTTGTGTTTTATACTCGTGCTGGTGCAGCAGAGCGATATCCAGCGCCCGTTTCGTTCTTTGTCGCCCTTCTTGGACGAGCGGATGCGGCGCCTGGTCGCAGCCGCAGAGAGTGCGGCTTTCGGCTACGGCGGGGTTTCCGCGGTCGCTCGCGCCACGGGAGTATCGCGCCGCGCGATCACCGCGGGAATGAAGGAGCTGAAGCAGCGGAATTTGGCGCGCCGGGTTCCGCCAGCACAGGCTCGGATCCGGCGGCAGGGTGCGGGACGCAAGATGGCGATGGACAAGGACCCGAGTCTGTTGGAGGATCTGGACCGCCTGGTCGATCCGGTCACTCGCGGTGATCCCGAGTCTCCCCTCCGTTGGACATGTAAGAGCGTACGTCGGTTGGAGGAGGAACTCCGACAGGAGGGCCACGCGGTGAGTTATCAGACGGTGGCCGAACTGCTGCATACACTCGGCTGCAGGCTGCAGGCCAACCAAAAGGCGCTGGAAGGGAGCCAGCATCCGGATCGGGATGCGCAATGTGAACACATCAACCGCAGAGCGCAACGTTATCTGAAACAGGGTGAGCCTGTGATTTCGGTGGACACCAAGAAAAAGGAACTGGTGGGGGATTTCAAGAATGGCGCGCGGGAGTGGCAGATCAAAGGCCAGCCCGAGCCAGTGCGCGTTCACAACTTCGACATCCGCGAGCCTGGCAAAGGCAAGGTGGCGCCCTATGGAGTCTACGATCTTGGCCGCAATGTCGGTTGGGTGAGCGTAGGCGTGGACCACTATACCGCAGCGTTCGCCGTGAAGAGCATTCGCCGGTGGTGGTGCTGGATGGGACGGCCGAGCTATCCAAAAGCGAAACAGCTGCTGGTCACCGCCGACTCCGGCGGCAGCAACGGAGCGCGGGTAAGGCTGTGGAAATGGGAATTGCAGCAGTTCGCCGACGAAACGGGTCTGGCGGTTTCGGTCTGCCATTTTCCGCCGGGCACCAGCAAGTGGAACAAGATCGAACACCGTTTGTTCAGCTTCATCAGCCAGAACTGGCGGGCAAGGCGCTGATCAGTCACGAGGTCATCATCAATCTGATCGCCAGCACGACATCCAAGGCAGGTCTGGGGGTGAAAAGCGATCTCGATACCAACAGCTATCCCAAAGGGGTCAAAATCTCCGACCAACAAATGGCCGAACTACGGCTCAAGAGAGACACCTTCCATGGCGACTGGAATTACACGTTGCTGCCCAGAAGTTGATCTAAATTTAGTCCGGAGTGACTCCGGCGTAGATGTTATTCGCTTCGACGTGCAACTTATTTTTCTACAATTATTTGCAGAGATAGATTTTTGTTTGTTTGCTTTCTGGTCAAGCACTTTCGTGAGATGTTAATCAGCGGCCGAAGAAGCCGGTCTGGGTTTGTTTTGTTCAATTCGCGGATTCCATTGTCAGAACATACGTGCGTGGACGGACATGAACGAAGAGGGCAAAGGGCCGATCTCCGGCGTCCGCTCAGCAGAGCCGCGACCGTTGTTGTCCAGCCGCTTTCAGTATCGGCGCAGCGCGGCGAGATGCGGCGGTCGACCGCGCGTAAGCTGCTAAACAGACATTCCTTAGCGATTTTCGAAACCCATGTGACCGAAGAAACCGGCGGGTCTATTTCGTGGGTGGAGCCGGGCGAACCGGCCATTCCGCCCCGGCTACTAGGAAAACGTCACGACGATCCACTGGCGATTCATCCTGGGGCTGGATTTGGCATACCTGGGGGCGGGCGCGATTCTGGGAGCAGCTTGCGGGTCGCTGCCGGCCCACGCTTCGATTTTCACCGGGCTGTATCCCAGAGGTCATGGAACTTTATGTTATCTGGATCAATGCCGGCCGCTATCAGAGGCGAGTGTAACGCTCACACGCCACTCTACCAGCACCAGGTCTTCATTCCGTTGATTATCAAGTACCCGGGACAGGGGATACAAACAGTAAGCCTGAGACGACAGGAAGTTCATAGCCACTCCCTTCCTCTGCGCGGAACGCTATAAGCTGCGCAGTCGGTCCTGATAGATCGAAACCCGAACGCTTTGTCTCGTGTGCCTCGCTCAGCGGAATCTCAAGTGTGCGCCGGTTTGCCCGATAAGATCGAGAATAGATGGGTAGCATGCTACGCAAAACGGGAATCGCACTGTGGGCGATCCTGGCGTTCCATGCCAATGCCGCCGAGCAGTGCACTTGGTCGGACGTCGAAAGGATTGTAGCCGTCGGCGATGTTCACGGCGACTATGACCAGTTCTTCCAGGTCCTCCAGGACGCCGGGCTGGTCGACGCCAAAGGGAAGAAGTGGACCGGTGGTAAGACGCACCTGTTCCAGACGGGCGATATCGCGGACCGGGGTCCGGACACCCGCCGGATCATGGATTTCCTGATGCGGCTCGAGAAGCGGGCCCGGAAAGCGGGAGGTTATGTTCATTGCCTCATCGGCAATCACGACGCGATGAACGTCTACGGCGATCTCCGATATGTGACACCTGAAGAGTTCGCCGCCTTTCGAACCAGGAATTCCGAGCGGGTCCGCGACGCATTGTACCGGCAGGAGATGGAACGGCTGCGGCAAAACCCGCCAGAGGAAGGACTGCCCGATCGCGAGGAGTGGAACAAGGAGCATCCGCTGGGTTATGTCGAGCATCGCTACGCCTATGGACCGAATGGCGACTATGGCCCCTGGATCACCGACCACAACACGATCATCAAGATCGACGATACGCTCTTCGTTCATGGGGGCATCTCACCAAGAATCGCGGAGATGCCGTTGGTCGAGATCAATGATAAGGTTCGCGAAGAGTTGACGGACTTCAGCAAGTTGAAGGACGGCATCGTGACAGCCGAAGACGGTCCGTTGTGGTACCGAGGTCTGGCGGTCGGCGACGAGAGCGAACTGACCGGACATGTGGAGCAGGTCCTCGCGAACTTCGGCGCCGAACGTATTGTGATCGGACACACACCGACACCCGGCACGGTGATTCCCCGGTTCAATGGCGGTGTGAGTCTCATCGATGTCGGCCTGTCGGAGCATTACGGGGGCCGGCGCGCATGCCTGTTGATCGAGAAGGGCGAAGCTTACACGCTTCACCGTGGCCAGCGGCTGGAGTTGCCGGACGGAAACGGAGCGGAACTGGTGGAGTATCTTCGGAAGGCTGCGGCGCTCGATCCCGAACCATCGCCTTTGTTGCCGCTGATCGAGCAAGTGGCGGGTACCGCGAGCGTCGCTCTGGCCAGGTATGTGGATGTCGCGATGACAGAGGCGGCGGTCTCTTACGTCTTGTGAAAAGCTGATCGAACCGCCGTCCAGCGTCGATCACTGACGGCTGGCGGACTGTATCCGATACCGAACCGGTTTCTTTGTGATGCGGTACCACCAACTGTGCAATTCCTGTTTCGGGATGGCGTTCTCCGGAAGGGTACGCACCAGTGCTGTAACCTCGATCGGATCGGTCCCGAACGGATACGGATCACAAATCACGACGCCGTTGCCCGCAGGACGCAAGTGGATCGACACCCGGTCTTCCCAACTGCTTCGAGGGACGTCGTGCAAGATCACTTCGTCTTCGCCGAATCCCTTGCCGGCTTCACCGGCAGACGTTGGAATCACCGTCGATGTGAATGCCAGCGACCAAGCATCCAGGACCTGAAGCAGCCGGGCGTGAGGATAGAGGTGAGGCGGGTCGAGCGCCGGGGCCCATTGCTGGTCGCCGGACATTCGCGCCTCCAGGTTCGCCCGCATGGCTCGAATCTCATCGGCAAAACTCTCCACGAGGAGCCGTATCTCCGGGTCGAGCGCCGGGCGGCGCCTGAAGAGCGAATGCGTGAATCCTTCCGGCAGGTCGCCTTCAATCTGGCCGGCGTAAAGCCAGTAGGCATGATGGCCTATCAGCAGGCTCGCATACGGGTGGGTCTCGGCCATCCGGGGGATTCCCCGGCGCCAGCGGTCCATGGCCATCTCCCGGTCCCGCAGGACTTCGCCGAGTCCCAGCGGGAGTCCGTCCGTCGAGACCGGGGGATCCGTCTCCCACTCCCACCAGCCATTGTCATGTTCGGCAATTGCGAGGATTGTCTCCGCGCGCAGCAGGTCCGGAACAGTGAAGGCGGCGAATGCTCCCGGCCGATGAAACGCCGCGTTACCCCAATGGGACGCCAGTTCACCCGATAATGCCGCATGATCGGGTTGGGTCACGAGCCAGTATTCGCCGCCCCGCTTGGTCTTCAGCATTGCACCCCCTTAGTGCGGTCGAGGGGGCTGCCGGCGCCTGCACCGACGAGACGCCAGTACGCCCCGGCCGGAAGCCTTCGGCACGCTCTCATACGAGTTGGATCGCCCGAGCTGTCAAGAGGTCGCGAGAAATGCCTTCAGCATCCAAAGCGTCTTTTCCTGACCGTCGGCGAATCCATCCAGAAGGTTCGCGGTGGCCCGGTCATTCGCCTCTTCCGCTTTTGCCACGGCATCCCTGAGGAAGCCGTTGATCGCCTCGAGATCGGCCACGACATTCTGTACCATCCGGATCCCGTCCGGAGAGCCGTCGTCTTCTTTGAGCCGTGCCGCGGAGGCCTGGGCGCTCAACGTTCCCAAGGGCTTGCCGCCGAGCGCGCGGATTCGCTCGGCCACCTCGTCTACCTTCTCATTCACATCGTTGTAGAGTTCCTCAAACTTCGCGTGCAACCCGAAGAAATGCCTGCCGGTCACATTCCAGTGATAGGTGCGGAGCTTCTGGTATAGAACCTGGTAGTCGGCCAGGATCTGGTTCAGGGTATCACTTGTGTTGTTTGCCATTACCTTACTCCTGGCTCTATGATGCCCGGGTTCAAGTGATTTGTAAAATCGATTATCTATATTACAATGATATACACAAGCTATGAGTGAACCGACCCTTCAGGAACTGCGCTACGTGGTCGCCGTGGCCCAGCAAAACCATTTCGGCCGAGCCGCCCGAGCCTGCTTTGTCAGCCAGCCGACGCTCAGCACGCAGATCAAGAAACTCGAGGACCGGCTGGGCGTTCAGCTCTTTGAGCGCACCAACAAGCAGGTCCGGGTCACGCCCGCCGGTGAGGCGTTCATCGCCCAGGCGCGGGTCGTGCTCGACGAGGCCGAACGTCTCGAGGAGATGGCGCAAGGCTTTCGCGATCCACTCGCCGGCACTCTCCAGTTGGGAGTGATCTCGACTCTCGGACCCTATCTGCTTCCGGGACTGCTGCGCGCGGTGCGGCGCGACTTCCCGCAATTGCGTCTGGGAATCCGCGAGGCAAAGACGGCGACGCTGCTCGACGAATTGACCAGCCGGCATCTCGACGCCTTCCTGGCGGCCCTGCCGCTGCCGCAACCGGAGCTTGCCCGGGAGCCGTTATTCGACGAGCCCTTCCGGTTCCTTTGTCCGGAAGACAACAAACTGAGCCGGCGCAAGCGAATTCTCGAAAGCGACCTCGGATCTGAACGCCTCCTCCTCCTCGAAGAAGGCCACTGCCTTCGCGACCAGGCCCTGGATGTTTGCGGCGCCCACTTCATGCCCCGTCCCGGCGAAGACGACTTCCGCGCCGCGAGCCTCGAAACCATCCAGGAGCTGGTTGCCGCGGGCGCCGGCTGCACGCTCGTGCCGGTCCTGGCCCTTGGCAAGAACCAGCGCGGCCGGCCCGGAACGGCCGTGATTCCATTTCATTCGAGGAAAGCTTCCCGGCGCATCGCGATCGCCTGGCGACGCAGCTTTCCGCGGGTCGAGGTGATTCAGGCCATTTCGAACACCATCCGCCGCAGCCTGCCGCCGGTTGTTCATCCAGTCGAATAAACACCCGCCGGAGTTTCCAGCAAAACCGCCCAAAACAGACGGTACACTGAATGCATGGCGACGAGAACCTTGCTGACACTCGAGCAGTTCGCCCAGTTGCCAGACGAAGATCAGCTTCATGAACTTGATGAAGGAGAACTGATCACGATGGCGCCGGCCGGAGGAATGCACGGAAGAATCGAGAACCGCATCTCGTTTGTGCTGAACGCTTTTTTGGAAGGGCGGCAGCTCGGCGAGGTGTTGCCCTCGGATACAGGCTTCATTCTCCGGCGCAATCCTGACGTAGTTCGAAGCCCTGATATAGCTTTCCTTCGCATGGAGAAGATCCGAGCGATACCGGAGGAAGGCTTCATCGAGGCCGCCCCTGATCTGGCGATCGAGGTTGTCTCCCCCTCCGAGTCAGCTACCTTTCTGGACCGCAAGATCCGGCAATACCTCGAAGCAGGAACACAGGTGGTCTGGGTAGTTCATCGAAAGACGCATGAGGTCCATGTCTTCGAAGCTGGCGGGACCTCACGATTCCTGACCGGACAAGAGTCGCTGGAAGCTTCCGACCTGCTGCCAGGATTTTCGGTCGCGGTCAAGGGTCTCTTCCCGAGGTAAGCAAAAGCTCCTTCATCCGGCCGGTTCGAAGACCAGCTCGGACGTGATTGCGATCGCCGCCTCGAGTGACCGGTAGACCGGGCACTTGGCGGCGTAGAACCCGTGCACGCGCTCGGCCGTCTCGCGCGATTGCTCCGGCGCCTTCAGCCGCAAGACCACGTGAATCCGTTCGATGATCAAAACGCCGTCCTCGGACAACGCGACTTCTCCCCGCACATCCGCCGCCAGCGTGCCTTCACTGGCCTTGATCTGGCGCGCCTCCAGCGCACCTCCGAAGGTTCCCATCAGTCAACCGCCGGCGGCGGCGATCACGTAGTCAATGGTGGTCGCGCGCGGGGGAAAGGCGTCGGAGGGGACTTTGTAGTGCTCCGCAATGGCGCCGTGGACGCCGAATGTCACCGGCTCGGTTTCGCCCGGGATCCGGGCCGTGCGTATGGGCCCGCCGATGCGGTCAATGTGGATCTGGGATTGATAGACAACCGACATGAGTCTCCTCCAAATTGATTCGCGCCCCGAGGCGCCGGACTGCATCTTCTAACCTTAACCCGTCCGGTGCCGGGGCTGCTCATGCAAGTCACGATAGCCGATGAGTTCCACGCCGGATTCCGACAGAGCCGTACGGGTTTCGGTGGCGACCAGTGCATCGAGTTCAGCCTGCCGGCTCTGTTTCAGTCGAGTCGGCGCGCTTTCCAGCTCGGCGTCGCAGATGCCGGGATGGCTCATGAATTCGGTTGTTCCCTCTGGAAGCTGATGAATCAGTCGCACCAGGTCTGAGGTGCGAAACCGCCCCGTGAGCAGGAAACCGGCGAAGTGGTCAGTGGTACGGCAGCCGTAGCCATCGAGGGTGCGATGGAACCAGCCTCGCACTGATCCGAGCGCCTTGCTGACCAGCCGCTTCGTCACCGGCAGGCGCCCGCTTTCAATCGGAAAATCGAACGGGCGCCGCACCCAGCCAATCTTGTATTCCCGGGACAAACGCCCGATGGCGTCGAGAACCGGCGGCAGCAGGTGAGTGTGTTTGTGGGTGTCAAGATGAAGCGGCCGGATGCCGGCGCCGAGTATCTTGTCGATCTGAGCCCTCAGTTCGGCGTACACAGCAAGGCGGCCGCTCGCAACCGCGGCTACCAGCGCCGGGAGCTTCGGGGGCAAGGCTTCACCCGGACGCGACACTGAGGGGCCCTGCACCAGTACAAGATGGCAGCCCACGTCCAACCCCGGGTTCTCTCGCGCCAAAGCGACCGCATGCTCGAACGCAGGTCCGTTCGCCATCAGCGTGGTCGCCGTGAGGATTCCATTCCGGTGGGCGGCGATGATCCCGCGATTCACACCCTCGGTGAAACCGAAGTCATCTCCATTGACAACCAGGCGCCTGGCCACGTCAGAAGATGGACGCCTTGATCCGCAAGTATTTCTTCGGGTTTTTGCGGAAGTCCTTGAGGAACTCGTGCAGCTCGTAAGTGGCGCCGTTGAGCGACTCGTACATTTGAGGATTGACCATAAGCTGGCCGATGGTTCCTTCGCCTGCGTTTATCCTTTCGAGGGCATGGTCGAGCCGCTCGACAACCGAAGCAATCTCGTCATGAAGCGCCTCGTCCTTCAGCAGCCGGCCTGCTGTTCCCTTGCCGGCGTTCAGGTCGGCAACGAGAGCCTTCATCTCCTGGACCGTGCCGTCGATCTCGTTGTAGAGCGACTCGTCGCGCAGGAGCCGGCCGGCTGTTCCCCTTCCGCTTTCGATGTCTTCGATGATGTGATCGATCCGGGCGACTGATTTCTGGACCTCGTCGTAGATGGCCGGGTCATAGAGCAGCTTGCCGATCGTACCCTCTCCACGATTGAGCGCCTCGGTGATCTTACGGGTTTCTTCGACGGTGCCGGTGAGATGATTATAGAGTTGATCATCGGTGAGCAGCTTGCCGATGCTGCCTCGGCCGACTTCGATCTCGGCGACGATGGCGTCGATGCGCCTCAGAATGCTCCGCAGGGAGTCGAGGGTCGAGTAGCCGCTGGCGACAAGTTCTTCGAATTCGCGCGTGTCCAGGCTGACGATTTCGCCTCCCGGATCCACGGCCGTGGCGCCCTGGCCCCTTTTGATGTTGATGTACTTGCTGCCCAGCACGTTTTCGGAGGCCACGGCGGCCACCGAATCAGTGGGAAGCATGGGCAGGTACTTGCGGTCCACTTCCATTCGCACCTGTATGATCCGGTTCCGCGCTGTCTCTCCCGAGAGACTGATTTCGCGAATGCTTCCGATCAGGATCCCATTCAGCCGAACAGGAGCGCCCTCTTCAATCGCCGCGGAATCATCGAGGTACGTATAGAGCGTGGCTTTTTCTCCGAAGAGGGTGGTTTCACCGGTCATCAGGAAGATGAGGAATGCCAGAAGACTCAGCGCGACCACCGCGAGGATTCCGACCTTCAACTCGGCCCAACGGACTTTCTCTTTAGAGGGCATATTTTTCTCTAATCGCCTTCAGCCGACCGCGATTCGGGCTCCTCGCCGGCATACTGGTCAAGGAAGACTCTGGGTGGCGGATTGGCCTCTGTCCCGGCAACAGTTCTTTTCACGAACTTCTGCACGTACGGATCGGGACAGCTTTGCAGTTCCGCCTGTTCCCCGATGAATACGAGACGGCCGGCTTTCATGACGAGATATCTTGTGGGCGGCATTTGACCGGCCGACGCGGGCTCAATCCGGCCCGTCTCTGAATTGTACCGGTAGTTGGCGAGCAGAAACCCGTCCTGATAGCGGTGCGTCACCATGACGGTGGTTGTCTGCTTGGTGTCCCTTTCTTTGATGATGAAG
>CAYLSS010000037.1:0-11810 GCA_964385765.1 uncultured Solibacteraceae bacterium | reverse complement strand
CAATAGCCGTCGAACCTTTCAACCTCCACGAGGCGTCGCGGCTCGTAGCGCACCAGCTTGTACGGACCCGTCCCGACCGGCATGGTGTCTTGTTGGCCGTTCGCCAGAAACAGACACGCCGCGGGATGCGTCATGTTCTTGATCATCGAGGCCGAGCCGGTCTGAGACTGAAAGGAGACTGTTCTGTCGTCGACGCGCCGCAAGCTCTCAGCGTCGAGGCCGATGAAATCGCGAGGCGCGACGAACCGCTTGGCCGAAGCGATGAAGACGTCAGCATTGAGCGGAGTGCCGTCATGGAATCGCACGCCGGCACGCAAATGTGCCACATAGCACCCGTGCCCTTCGTAGCTCCACCGCTCAAACAGCCAGGGTTGCACTTGGAAGACGTGGTCCGGCCGTACGGGTGGTTCGGCAACGTGCACATTCGGCCGCGACGAGGTGAACGTGAAGCGGCCCTTCGAAGTGTTGTAGCGGTCGAGTCCTGCTGCAACGCGGAGCATCGAGCCGCCCTTCGATCCTGGGGGTCGCATGCACGACAGCAGCGTGCTCGACCCCAGCGCGAACAAGCTGGATCGCAGGAAGACGCGGCGCTCTATCGGTAGATCCGGTCTTTGTCTCACCCTAGCATCGTAGTACGAATCGTCGGAGCGTGTTACGAACAACATGAGCTGTGAAGTGTGGAGGTGGAGAGGATCCGTCGGGTGCACCAGCGGCTGTCTGGCGGACTGCTCGAAGAGGAAGGGCGCCCGCTTCAAACGCGGGCATAGTGCGGGATTTTTGGGAAGCCGATTCGGTCAAATCGTCCTAAGTTGTTGAAAGAATTGGTGGACCTGAAGGGATTCGAACCCTTGACCTCTTCCATGCCATGGAAGCGCGCTCCCAACTGCGCCACAGGCCCACTGATGACGCGATCAGCCGCTGTTGGCCTCTGACAACCACATCGGCAATCTTCATTGATTATAGTACAAACATGACCAGAAACCAGGCCTGGGAGATCCTCTGCGAATTCACGAAGTCGGACAACCTACGAAAACACGCCCTGGCGGTAGAGGCCTGCATGGTTAGCTACGCTCGCAAGTTCGGGGAGGAGGAGGAGAAATGGGCCGCCACCGCCCTTCTGCATGACTTCGACTGGGAGATCCACCCGGAGGCCCCGGACCATCCGATGAAGGGCGAGCCGATCCTGGTCGAGCGCGGCGTCCCCCCCGAGATTCGCCGGGCGGTCCTCTCCCATGCCAACTACAGCGGGGTCCCGCGCGAGTCACTGATGGAGAAGGCGCTCTATGCCTGCGACGAGCTTTCGGGGCTGCTGACAGCCATTTCTTACGTAAAACCCGGCCGGAGCATCCACGAAGTCGAGTGGAAGTCCGTGAAGAAAAAGATGAAGGACAAGGCCTTCGCGCGCTCGGTCAGTCGCGATGATATTCGCGAAGGGGCCGGGGAACTCGGCGTTGAACTCCAGGAACATGTCGAGTTCTGTATCGGAGCGATGAGGGAGAGGGCGGAGGTGCTTGGTCTGCAAGGCGGCGCCACCCAATGACCGGGTCCGGCGTCGACGAGTGAGCCGGCAGCCTCGGCTAGGCCTTCTTCGGAGTGGAAATCCAACTGCCGATTACAGCGATTAGCGCCCCGACCGTGAGCAGCAGCGCATTCCTGAAGTGAGCGTTGTTGATGAACCCATACTTGGTCATGAAAAAGCCGTAGGTCATCAGCGCAAAGACAACAACGGTCCAGGCGCGAAACAGCAGCCGTGTCTTGCTTTTCAGCGCGAGAAGCAGGCTCGCCAGGCCGATTACGGAACCGAAGAAGACGATGTACGTCAGGGTGGGATCTTCCCACGGCAGCATCTCGAGTTTCAGGGTGAGATTCCTGCTGAACATTGCGATAGCGCCTACGACCAAAAGGAACAGGCCTAGAATGAGGTGGTAGAGGTAACTGAAGATCCTCATGATGGTCTTAAACATACGCGGTGCCAGGTTGTCTCGGAGATCCCAAGAAAGTCATTGTAGCAGGGTCTCTCGGACGCCGCTGCCTGAAATCGATGCTGGTTTTCAGATAAAGTAGCGATGACACCCGCGGGCCGGGCGGTCTCGCTGAACCGAACTTCCACGTTAGAATAGAAAGAGGACGCCGTCACGGCGTATGTGAGGGGCGTCCTATGCTAGATTACAGGGATTCACCGCACGTCATGAGAGAGGCGTCGCCATTGTCACCCCGGGAAGCCGAAATCCTTAATTCGATTGTCCAGGAGCACATCCAAACGGGATGTCCGGTTGCATCGAGAACGCTTGCCCGGATGCGCCGGCACAGCTTCAGCCCGGCCACTATCCGGAATGTCATGGCGGACCTGGCCGATGCCGGGTACCTCGAACAACCGCATACGTCGGCGGGACGTATCCCAACCGCCAAGGCATTCCGGCTGTTCGTCCAGTCGCTGACTGCCAAGCGGCTGATCGAGGAGGAACTCGAACGGCTGCGGCGGAAACTCTCCGAGACGGAGACCCTTGGCGCGCGCGTGGAGTTGTCCTCTCACATGCTGACCGAGATGACGCGAACCTTTTCGATTGCCGCGGCGATTCCTGCCAGCAGCCAGGTGCTCGACCAAGTGGAGCTGCTCGAACTGGGTGACCGGCGCATTTTGATGATCGTAGTTACCGGCGATAAGTTCGTTCACAACCGCGTGGTATCGCTCGATGAGCCGCTTTCCGGCGAAGAGCTGGTCAGCATCCGCAATTTCATCAACCGAAACTACAGCGGGTGCCTGCTCTCGGAAGTGCGTTCGCGGCTTCGGGCCCGGCTCGAGGAAGCCAGCGCGGCGTACGATGCCATTTTGCGCCGCCTGATGGTCCTGTACGAAAAAGGATTGCTCGAAGTTGACGCCAATCCCGAGATTCATATGGAAGGGGCTTCGAATCTCGTCGGCATCGACTTTCATCTAACGCGCGAGAAGATGCGGGAGTTGTTCCGCACCCTCGAAGAAAAGAAACGGGTGCTTAGGCTCCTTGACCAGTTCCTGGAGGGGCCGGAGGGGGAAGTCTCGGTTCAGGTCGGTCTGGAAGAGGCCCACCCGAGCATGCGGGAGCTATCGATAATCGGTTTGAATGTCTGCCTGCCCGGAGGACTGGGTGCCAAGATCGCCGTGCTGGGCCCGATGCGAATGAACTACCGGCAAGCCATGTCGGCGGTAATGCATGTCGGACAGGCATTTCAAAGTCTCTCGGTCTAGGGGGAGAAACTCAACTGAACCAAATCTGGACCTGCGCAGCGTTGGGATAGGAGATTGTGAGCAAAGAGAACCAAAAAGTGAAATCGGGAGTGAGCGCGTCGGAGATCGAACAGAAGAAGCGGAATGGAGAGGAGGAAGATAACCCCTCCGCTGCCGCGCCAACCGACGATGGCGACACTGCCGCCATCGAGGATCCGGCCGAACAACTGGCCGCTGTAGCCAGCGAACGCGATCGCCTCGCCGATGAGAAGCAAGAACTCGAAGACCGGCTGCTCCGGCGCCAGGCCGAATTCGAGAACTTCCGCCGCCGGGCGGAAAGGGAACGGCAAGACTTCGCCGCCTATGCCGCGATGGAGACAGTCGGCTCCCTGCTGCCGGTCATCGATGACTTCGAGCGGGCGCTGAAAGCCGTTCCGCCCGATCTCGGCCCGGACCACGACTATGTTAAGGGCATTCAGATGATCTACCAGCGGCTCCTGGACGCGCTCATCCGAGCGGGCCTCGAACCCATTGACTCGGTCGGCAAGCCGTTCGATCCAAACATCCATCATGCGGTCGAGCGCGTGCCCACCGACGAAGCCGAAGATCAGACTGTTCTCGAAGAGTGGCAGCGCGGCTACAACTTTAAGGGCAGGCTTTTGCGGGAAGCGATGGTGAGAGTGGCCGTGAAACCGACGCCGGCTGAGCCCTCGGCCGAGGAATCCTCATCCGAAGAGTAGACGGTGTCTGAATCAGTGACCAAAAGGGACTATTACGAGATTCTTGGCGTTGATCGTTCAGTCGACGAGCAAGGACTGAAGAGCGCTTATCGAAAACTGGCGCTCAAATACCATCCGGACCGCAACCCCGGCGACCACCAGGCCGAAGAGCGTTTCAAGGAGGCGGCCGAAGCATACGGCGTCCTCAGCGACCCCCAGAAGCGCCAGCGATATGACCGTTTCGGCCATGAGGGCGTGCCCACCGGCGCGGGCGCCGGCTTCGATCCCTCCGCGTTCGCCGACTTCAGCGACATACTCGGTGATTTCTTTGGCTTCGGCGATATCTTCGGGGGAGGCGCGCGGCGTCGAACCCGGCCGATGCAGGGTGATGACGTCCGCTACGACCTCGAAATCGAGTTCGAAGACGCGATCAGGGGCAAGGACGTCGAAATCCGTCTGCCTCGCCTCGAAACATGCGGCGACTGCAATGGGACCGGCGCCGCTCGTCACGATGGGATGGTCTCCTGCTCGGTATGCCACGGGCGCGGTGAAACGATCTTCCAGCAGGGCTTCCTCTCCATCCGCCGGACCTGCCCCCAATGCGGCGGTACCGGCAAGCTCGTCCGCCGTCCATGCAATCGCTGCCAGGGCGAAGGACATCTGCGAGTGGAAGACGATATCAAGATCGCCATTCCTCCGGGCGTCGACACCGGTACCCGCGTCCGCGTTGGCGGCAAGGGACAACCTGGCTCGAACGGCGGCCCTCCCGGCGACCTCTATGTCTTCCTGCGGGTCAAGGAGCACCCGATCTTCGAGCGCCGCGACAACGACCTCTATTGCACCGTCCCGCTCAACGTGGCTCAGGCCGCTCTCGGCGACGAGGTCCACGTGTTGAGTTTCGATGGGCTGCAGACCGTTAAGGTCCCTGAAGGTACCCAATCCGGCGATCACGCCAAGTTGCGCGGCCTCGGCGTTCCCCGGCTGAACAGCAAGAGTCGCGGCAACCTTTACGTCCAGTTCGAGGTCAAGATTCCGACCAGGCTGAGCCGCGATCAGCGCCGGCTGTTCGAGCAGCTCCGAGAGACGCTTCCGGCCGAGAACGAGCCCAAGGAAAAAGGCATCCTCGACAAGGTCAAAGACTACTTCATGTAGTGCGATCTACTTGAGGTACTTGTCCAGCCATCCCAATAGCTCTTCATAGAAGTAGCGGTTGTCTTCCCCGTCCATGATCCAGTGGTTCGCATCGGGGAACACCACGAGCCGGCTCGGAACCTGGAGGCGCTTCAGGACGCTCCAGTACCACAGCGTCTGGTTCAGCGGCACTCGATAATCCTTCTCGCCGATGGTCAGAAGGACTGGCGTCCGGAAGTTTTCGGCGTAGGTGAACGGACTCTGCGTCTCCCAGACCGGGCTGCCTTCCCATGGAGGCCCGCCGTTGTTTCGCTCGCGGTGGTAAATGACGTCGCTGGTCCCCCATTGACCTTCGAGGCTGATCAGACCGGCGTGGCTATAGAGACACCGATAGCGGTCGGTGGCCCCCTGCAACCAGTTGGAGAGGTGCCCGCCGTAGCTGGCGCCGCCGGCCGCGATGCGCGTCTCGTCGATGAAATCGAACCGGGCGAGCGCGACATCCACCGCCATGTTGATCTCCTCTCCCGGTGTCCGCAGCGGGTCTTCCTGGATCGCCTGCGCGAACTTCTCACCAAAACCGACCGACCCGGTGTAGTTCGTCGACAACACCACATATCCCCGGCTCGCCATCATGAGGAAATTCCAGCGCAGATGGAAGATGTCCTGCTGCATCGCGTGCGGGCCGCCGTGGATGAAGACAACCAGCGGGTATTCCTGGCTTTCGTCGAAGCGGGGCGGCAGGACCAAGAGATTGTGGATGGTCCGGCCACGCCGCTCGAAACGGAAATGGCGCGCCGCCCGGGCATCGAGTCGAGCGACCTCGTCGCTGTTGAATCCCGTCAGGTCGCGGTGATTCCTGGCGGCCGTATCGATGCGGACCACCTCGTCAGGCGACCGGTGGCTCTGCCAGTTGGCCAGGATCACAGGCTCGGTCGCCCTGGCCGGGACGGCCAGCCCCGAATACGAACCTTCTTCGACCTCGACCACCGCTTCCACCGCCCCGCCTTCAGCGTCCATGCGGAAGATTCTTGCCGCCCCATCGTCTTCCGCCTGGATGTAAATCGTGCCGCTGTCAGGCGAAAATGCGAACGCACCGACCGAACGGTCCCACTCCCGTCCGAGGATCTTCGGCTCGCCCGGCGATGGCCAGGTGAACATCGCCAGACGGTCCAGATTGTACACCCACTTATTGGTCGGTTCGTGGAGAGCGTAGAGAGCCTGCCCGTCGGGGCGGAACCTCGGGCTAGAATAGCTGTGCGGACCAGGAGTGAGATCAACCGGCTCGCCCCCGCCGGCCGGGACCCGGTACAAATGCCGGATAACCTTGGCATGCGCCGCCTCGTTGCGGTTGACCAGGGCCGAGAAGACGATCGAATCACCATCCGGCGCCCAAACACCTGAAGGCGATCCGAATCCCTCGGACTCCGCCGGCTTCGATCCCGCCAGCAGATTCCGCGCTTCGGCGCCGGGCTTGGCCTCCTGCACGAAGAGGTGCGTGCGCGTGTCGTCCAGCCAGTGATCCCAGTACCGGATCGGGAATCCCTCGTAGACGCGCGCATTGTATTTGCGTTCTTCGCGTTTCTTGAATTCTTCAGCGATCGCCTTCTCGTCATAGATGCCCGGGTAAACGTCGCTCGTAAAAAGCAGCGACTTCCCGTCAGGGCTCCACTCCGGTGAAGAGGCGCCCATGGTCAACCCTGTCACGCGCACTGCTTCGCCACCGCGGGCCAGATCTAATATGTAGATTTGGGTTTCCTCGTCGCCATCCCGCTTTGTCGAAAAAGCGATCCGGCCGCTGTCCGGACTCCAGGCCACGCCGTTCTCCGGGCTCTTGCTGAAGGTGAGCCGCCATGGCGCCTCGGAGCCGTCCGACGGAACAATCCAAAGGTCGGCGACCTCCTCATCGGAGTCGTAAGCGGGCTCCGTTACCGACGTGATCACCCACTTCCCGTCCGGACTCGGCACGGGCGCCCCAACCCGCTTCATGAGCCACATCGTCTCGTGAGTGATCGTCTGGTCGCCGGCGAATCCCGGAAAAGCAAGAGAGAGTATCAGCGCAGTTCGAAGCTGCCACATATCGGCAACTATAGTACCTCTGCCGCACCCTTAGGCTTCTCCTTGCCGGAAATCATCCTCTCTGCTGCGTTTATACTTTGTAGACGGGGGTTCTCTCCACCCCGTCCATCGAACGTGAGTCACGCGACCAACGTATTGGGTTTGGGCCTCGCGACCCATAGTCGGGACGAGGCCGGCGCCTCGCAGCGCTCCGCGCTGCACGAGCGGGTGAGCCAGTTGTTCGCCCGCTATCGGGACGCGCTCTTCCGCTACGTCTACGGCATTCTCGGCGACGCCGGCCAGGCCGAAGACACCACCCAGGAGGTTTTTTTGAAGCTCTACCGGGAGTTGCGGAAAGGTCGCGAACTCGAAGTCGGCCCCTGGCTTTACCGCGTGGCCCACAACCTGGCGATCGACCATGTCCGCCAGAGCACGGCGACCGCCGCTCTCGACGACAGCGAGTGGCGCAGCCTGGGCGAACGGAAGGGCGACCGGAATCTAGATGTTCATGAGAAATTTGTCGCGATAGAACAGCGCCAGCAACTCGAAGCGATTTCACAGCACCTGACCGGTCAGGAACGGCGCTGCATTGACCTGCGGCTCGAAGGACTGCGCTATCGCGAGATTGCCGAGGTACTCGGCGTGAGAATCTCCTCGGTCGAGAAGTACCTCTCACGGGCCGTGAAAAAGATTGTCAAGGAACTCGATGCCTGAGCGCCACAGTCACGATCATCTGTCTGACGAGCAGCTCCTTCTCTATGCCGATGGAGAGGCTGGCGCGCGAGAAACGCAAACAGTCCGACGACATGTCGAGGCCTGCTGGAGCTGCCGCTCGCGGCTGCAAAAGATGCAGTCGGCCATTGCCGAGTACGCCGACCTCCGCGGGAAAACAGACACGGCATCGCCGCCGAAGGGCTGGCGTGAGTTCGAGGTGCGCCTCAATCAGGTGGAGATCGAGGGAAACGAGCGGTTCGACTTGCGCTGTTGGATCGGCGGACTCCTCATTCCGCGGCCACGCGTACGACTAAAGCTGGCGTCGGCCCTGGCCGCCTTGTGCTGCCTGCTGCTGATCTATCGCACGGTGAACGCGCCCACCGTGCTCGCCAAGGAACTCTGCGAGAGGACCGAAGCCGCCGAACGGGCATTGCTATCCAGCGATCATGTGCTGCGCGAGCGGCTTCAGGTGCAGGCCTCTGGAGCGGGTCTGGAGCGCACCGTCACCCGAACCGTCGAGACCTGGCGCTCGGCATCCGGAGAACGGCTCCGGCACGAAGGAGTTGCCCCGCTGCCGGACGACCTCAGGCGTCTCCTCAGGACGAACGGCATGGGCGGGCTGAGCCCGCTTTCCGCTCGCTCCTTTTCAACTTGGCGCAGTTCGATCAGGCCGAGCGCGGAAGAAGTCACCCGCTCCTGGCGATCCGGCGAAGGCCAGGTCTATGAAGTCCGGACCCAAATCACCCGGGTGCATCGGCCCTGGCGGATTCGGGAAAGTCGTCTGACCGTTCGCGCCGCTGACTGGCTGCCCTTGGCCCTGGCATGGTCGGTGGCCACTCCCGAAGGTGAGCGAATAATCGAGATCACCAGCATCGAAAGAGAGCTCGTGGCGACGGACCGCCTGGTAAGGCTGCTGGCGAGCCGCACCACCGACGCCGCTTCTTCGGCCGCCAAGAGTCGACCTCTGCAACCCGAAACGGAAAAGCCGGCGGCGCGTCTCCCTGCCCTCACCAGCGTTCCGGATCTGACGGATCTCCATGCGCTTGAAATCGACGCCGGCTATGCTCTCCATCGCGAAGATCTGTGCTATAGCGGCAGCGTCGAGATCCGCCGGGAGAGCAAGCGTGTTATCGTCCGCGGCATTGTGCCCACGGCTGCGGACCTGGAGAAGCTGGCCGACCTGCTGCCCGACGCACCCGAGCTCGCAGTCGAGCTTCGCTCCATCGAGGAGTTGGACGCCACGATTCCGGTCGACTCCTCCGACGAGCCTCCGGCGGTCATCACGACATCGGGCGCCGCCAAGTCTCCGATCGAGAAGTATCTCCGAGCCTATTTCGCCGAATACGAGCAGAATTCCAATGTGGGCCAGCAGGTAACGGACTACCTATACCGCGTGGTCCGGCTCTCGCACGACATGCGTCGTGAGGCCTGGGCTCTGCGGCGCATCACCGAGCGCCATGGCGAACAGCCCGCGGATGATCTGGAGTTCTCCCACCGTCGAAAGCTGGAGATAATGATCAGCGACCACACCGCGCAGCTTCATGCGCAGACGCGCCGCAGCCGTGAACTCCTGGGGCCGGTACTCGCGTGGTGTGCCGCTCGCATTCCGGCCGAGGACGATCTTCCGCCGCTTCCTCCCGCGAGCGATGCGGGCGGACTTTCCTGGTCGGCCCGCACTCTCGACCTTGCCGGACGGGCAGAGCGGTTCGGCCGGCTGATGCGCACCACCTTTGTCAACCCCGGCCCGGAGCCGGTGACCCTCTCCACGGGCATCGCCGAGATGATTGCTTGTCTGGATCGCCTTGAGGATGACTCCGCTAGCGCGGTCGCAGTTCTCGACAATGATTTCCTCTCCCCTCCCATTCGCGTCAGCCGCGAAGTCGGTATAGAATAAAGACACCTGAATCTGACCCGGTAGCCCTTTGTCGGCGGCGGTCTGCTTCGGGAGGGGGTGAAGTGTTCCGCAACGAAACACTTCCGATTGGTTTGGCTGTGTTCTTGGTGCTGCTGGCCGCGCCTGTCGTGCGGGCGCAGAATGCCAGCGCCCACATCACCGGGCGGATTGTGGATGCTACCGACATGGTGGTCCCCGACGCCTCTGTCGCAGTCATCGATACGGCCCGCCGCACCGAACGCCAGGTCTATTCCAACGAATCCGGCTATTTTCGCGTCCCGTTCCTCAGCGCCGGAGTCTATCGCGTCGTTGTCAGCAAGGAGGGCTTTCGGCCCATCGATCTTCCCGGCGTTGTCCTGGAGGTTGGGCAAGTGGCCCGCCTCGACTTTCTTTTACAGGTGGGCGCGATCGTCGAGACGATTACCGTCGCAGTCGACAGCCTGCAGCTCGCCTCGGAGTCCACCGAGGTCGGACAGGTCATCGACGAGAAGCGCATCGTCGAGATGCCGCTCAACGGACGAAATTATCTGACGCTGGCCCATCTCGCCACCGGGGTGCTGCCCGCGAACCAACTCGGGCGCGGAGCGCGTTCCGGTAACGGCGGCGGCTTCACGTCGGTCGGTGTTCACGCTGCTCAGAATATCGTCCTGTTGGACGGGAACGACAACAGCTCGCGGACCTCCGGCGGACCGCTCGGCTACGAAGCTCAGGCGGTCACGCCGCCGGTCGACGCCCTCTCGGAGTTCAAGGTGGTCACCAATAATCACTCGGCCGAGTATGGCTACCGCACCGGCGCCAAGGTTCTGGTATCCACGAAATCGGGGACTAACACGTGGCACGGATCGCTGTACGAATTCTTCCGCAATGACAATCTGGACGGAACGAATTTCTTCGCTAACCGCTCGGGAGCCAGCAAGCCGGACTACCATCGCAACCAGTTCGGCGGGACGGTCAGCGGTCCAATCTTCAAGAACAAGACATTCTTCTTTCTGAGTTACCAGGGCACCCGGATCAGCCGCGGTGAAACCTCGATCTCCACCGTCCCGAGCGCCGAACTGCTGGCCGGCGACACGTCGCTGCAGCCGGTGGACCGGAGAAACATTTTCGATCCGCTCAGCACCTCGGGAGAAGGAGCCGCCGCTATCCGGCAGCCGTTTCCCGGCAATCGTGTGCCGCGGGAGCGCTGGGATCCGGTTGCAGCGAAGGTCCTGGCTCTATACCCAGCGCCGAACATCGCTGGACGCGAGAACGGTGTCAACAACTATCACTTCTCGGCGGCCCAAACCGACTCCGCCGACCAATACGACTTTCGCGTCGATCACGATTTCGACGGCGCCCACCGCCTCTTCGTCCGCTACTCGGTCCGTGACCAGAATCGCTTCGATCCCGGTCCGCTGCCACTGCCGGCCGACGGCGGCATGGGAACAATCACAAGGCTCGATGGCGATAACGTGAGCATCAATTTCACCAGCGCCATCACCCCCACTCTATCCAACGAGGCCCGCTTCGGCTATACCCACTTCCCGACCCGGTTCGATATCCCGTTCGATCGCAATTGGAACGAAGTTCTTGGAATACGCGGCGCGCCCGGGGATAGCTTCGGTGATGGACTGGATCACGGCTTCAGCCTCTTCATCCCGGACGGCTACTCCAAGATCGGCCCTCGCGCCTTCTGGCCCAACCACAATAACCTGTCCAACTTCATGGCCGCGGACACGTTCCTCTGGCAGAAAGGGAAGCATGGATTGAAGGCTGGATTCGAATTCCGGCGAGCCCGGATTTTTCGTGAAGCCAGTCGCTTTCGCCGGGGACAGTTCGTCTTCAACGGTGTCTATACGAGCCGGCAGCCGAACCTTGGCTCCAGCCGGGCAGCCACCGGGAACGCCATCGCCGACATGCTCATGGGATTCGCCAACCGGGAAGTCTTCGGTAACCAGCAGGGAGAGACAATCGAGGTGCCATACTACGGTTTCTTCGTCCAGGACGACTGGAAGATCACCTCGCGTCTCACCGCCAACCTCGGACTGCGGTATGAGCTGTTCTTCCGGCCTACGTTCCCCAACTACCAGAACGAGAGTGTCGGCCGTTGGCT
>CAYLSS010000036.1:0-11889 GCA_964385765.1 uncultured Solibacteraceae bacterium | reverse complement strand
GACCGAGACCGCTACTATGGTGATCCCGAGTTTTCGGATGTTCCGGGTGAGCGGCTCTTGTCCAAGGACTACGCCGCCGCGCGCCGCAAACAGATCGATCCGGGCAACGCTTCCATTGAACACCTTCCCGGTCCGCTGCTGCCGCCGCTCGACCTTTCTTCCGGCCGCACTGTTCCGGACGGTCAGAAGCAATGGGTCTCCGACACGACCTGCGTCAATGTAGTGGATCGGAAAGGCAACGTGTTCTCGGCGACGCCGTCGGGCGCGTGGCTGCCCTCGGTTATCGCCGGCGATACGGGCATTCCACTGAGCACCCGCCTGCAATCCTTCGTTCTTACCGCGGGCCACGCCAATATGATTGAACCCGGCAAGCGACCCAGAATCACGCTGAGCCCGACTCTGGTGCTCCACAAGGGCAAGCCATTGCTGGCTCTCTCGACACCCGGCGGTGACAATCAGGACCAGGCCACACTGCAGGTTCTGCTGAACATCATCCTATTTGGGATGTCGGCCCAGGAAGCCGTCGAGGCGCCCCGCTTCCAGTCGTACCACTTGTATGGCTCATTTGGATCACATCCCTTTTCGCCGGGACAACTGGCACTGGAAAACAGAATTGGCGTGGAGGTTGCGAATCAGCTTGCCGAAATGGGCCACCGTCTCGACGTTCGCGGGCCCTGGAGCAATTCTTCCTCTCCAACGGTGATTCATCTGAACGGGGATGTGCTGGACGGAGGCGCCGATCCTCGAAGGGCGCGTTTTATTTTCGGACGGTGACGGCTTACCGAACCGATCCGAGCCGCCTCTTCTCGGCCTCGATCTGCCGGCGCAATCTTTCCGTTCGCGATCGTTCCGCCTCGAGCTGTTGATTTATCTCTTCAATCTCTTCACGGAAGAAATCGACGGAAGCGTCAGCCCTCGTCTGGGCCGTCTGGGGAGGACTGGCGCCCACAAAAGTGGTGATCTCAGCGGATGTCTCCCGGGTCCCGGACAATGTGACAAGGTGCAGCTCGACATCGCCCGTCCGGTGTTGATACACCAATGTCCCGCTCTTCAACTCCTCGGGCGAGAGATCCACCCGCAGTTCCTCCGCTCCGTCAATGATACGCATGAAGGCAGCATTTGCTTCCGCCAGCACATCCGCACTCCGGTTCCACTGGATCACCAGTTCGCCACCAACGTCGCTCGCCCGCAGACCCACGCTGGCGTCGCGAACACCTTCGATGGCGGGCACGCCAAGAAAGACGGCCACGACAAGAATCGTGACGGTGGCCGCTGCCAGTAGAACCCGGTTCCGGGTCCAACCTTGGGGTTGGCCGACCTCGACCAATGTCACTTTCCGGCCATCGCCTCCAAAGCTACCCGGTCGCCGCGGGGTGGGCGGCGGACTCCCTGGCGCCCCCAACATCTGGGAAGGGTCAAATCCGAGCTGCGGGCGGCTGCCGGGAGGCGACTCACCTGCAGGCGGACTTTGGCGATCGGACACGGGCGCCGGCGATACGCTCGACCGCCGCGGTACTCGCGCCGCGTCGAATCCGAGCGGGAGCCGCCGCCTGTTTTCCAGTTCGAACTCCGCGTAGCTTCTCTCCCCGTGCACTTTGCCGCCAGGCTCGCGGAAGAAAAATCCCGCTTGCGCCGGTTCGTACATGTGCGGCCGGACCACGAAAACGATCTGTTTTTCACCGGGGAAGAACCGATTGTAGAGGTCGATATCGCCCTCGGATAGAAAGACTCCACCGCGCGTTCTCGTGCGGAACCAGCCGACCACCTGAAAGCGGCTGATGTCCGGATCTGCAGTTGCCTGATCCAGCATCTCCCGCAGTCGCTGCTCGTCAGTCTCGGAGAGTTCGAATCCTGGACCCTCTGCGTGAGAACACTCGATTTCACGCCATTGCTCGACCCGCACGGTATTGCCGTCGATTCGGCCCAAGAGAACGCCGCCGATCTCGAGCCCGCGTTTTGGAACTTTTTGCAGCCCGGCCATGGCCGCCTGCCGCATCGACTCGACAGCCGGATCGGTGTAGTCGATTTCTATGGGATGGCCGTCCACGCGCCAGGGTCGAGGAGCTTCTTCCATGGAGATCAATCACCTGCTGTCGCACATCAAACCCAAAATGTGCCCACACCAGAGCTTAGCACGCAGAGCACGGTAGCCGGCTTCTACCGACAGACCGGCCGTCCATCACGCTCCACCTATTCCGGCTCAACCACCAGATTCGGTGGTCGATCCACAAAAGGAAACGCCCGTCCAGGCGCTAAACCTGGACGGACGTTAGTGGTTCGGCCATCCGCCCCTAAGGCGCGGATAATCGCCGTAAGTGCTTTTTTAATCGATCTTGACCGCGAAGGCAAGACCCAGTACTCACTTTCTGGCGATTATTTCTTGAGCTCCGTTTCAAAGCCGAAGTTTTCCAGCGCTCCGGCCAGAAACTTCTCGTACGCGGCCATGTCGAAGTGGCCGTGCCCGCTCAGATTGAAGAGCACGACGCGCTTGCGGCCCTCCTGCTTGGCTTGCATCGCTTCGTCGACCGCGCCCTTGATCGCGTGAGCAGCCTCGGGAGCCGGAATGATCCCTTCCGTTTTGGCGAACTGCATCGCCGCCTCGAAGACGTCGATTTGTGGATAGGCGCGCGCCTCCAGCCAGCCATGTTTCAGAAGATGGCTGCAGACCGGGGCGGCTCCATGGTAGCGAAGGCCTCCGGCGTGGATGGTCGGCGGCACGAACTTGTGGCCAAGCGTGTACATCTTCATCAGGGGGGTCATTCCGGCAGTGTCGCCGTAGTCATATTCGAAAGCCCCCTTCGTCAACGTCGGGCACGCCACTGGCTCCACCGCCACCAAGCGAACCTTCCCGCCGTTCATCCGGTCGGACAGGTAGGGGAGAGCGATTCCGGCAAAGTTGCTGCCGCCACCGAAACAGCCGACGACAACGTCAGGCTCCTCGCCGGCCTCTTCCAACTGTTTCTTGCACTCGGCGCCAATTACGGTCTGGTGCAGGCAAACGTGGTTCAGCACGCTGCCGAGCGAGTAGTTCGTGTCATCGTGACTGGCGGCATCCTCGACCGCCTCGCTGATGGCGATCCCCAGGCTTCCCGGGGAATCAGGCGCCTCGCGCAGAATCGCGCTGCCGGATTGCGTCTTATCACTCGGACTGGGAAAAATCTCGCCGCCCCAGGATTGGATCATCAACCTCCGGTAGGGCTTCTGCTCGTAGCTCACCTTGACCATGTAGACGGTGCATTCCATCTCGAACAGCCGGCAGGCGAGCGACAAGGCGCTACCCCATTGCCCGGCGCCGGTCTCCGTGGCCAGCCGGCGAATGCCAGCCTTCTTGTTATAGAAAGCCTGCGGAACGGCGGTATTCGGCTTGTGGCTTCCGGCGGGGCTTACGCCCTCGTACTTGTAGTAGATATGCGCTGGGGTGTCGAGCACCCGCTCCAGCCGGTGGGCCCGGTACAGTGGGGTCGGCCGCCATAACCGGTAGATATCAAGCACTTCCCCGGGGATGTCGATTTCCTTCTGCATCGACATCTCTTGTTCGATGAGCGACATCGGGAAGATCGGGCTGAGGTCCTCCGGACCGATTGGCTGCCTGGAAGCCGGATGGAGGGGAGGGTCCATCGGCTCCTTGAGCAGTGGAAGGACATTGAGCCAATGGTCGGGAATATGTTCTTCGGAGAGAACAAACTTGGTCGAATCAGACATGAGTGCAACTCCTCTTTCGGCACTCCGAAGAAGTGCGACATGAAGCCCATCATTTTATTGACTCCGTGGGAAGAAATCCACTTTCGGCGGATTCGCGGTTGCCACAGTGTGGTACCCCGAATGCACGCGGTTCGACACAGATGAACAGGAATGATCGCCGGCGCGTTGTCGCCGATCAGGCCCGCAAGACACAGCGGGCAAAGAAAAAAAGAAACAAGGCATCGTGCCCGCTGGCCAAGCGGACCGGCAAGTGCTGTGGAGCCTGTCCGGGGCGCTAGCGGTCTGTTTCGACGTGCCTGCCGGGCGCCCGGGGCTGATCTCGAATGAGAACTGCCCCGGAGATAGACTCCCGCTGCCTCGTGCGTGTCGCCTTATCCTGTCCGCCAGCTATCGGCGGCGTCCCTCGTCCCCCTGATACCCGGTAAAATAGTACCGAAGAGAAGGCCTGGGCCTGCCCATCTCATGCATCTCGATTCCCTCGAGCCCTGGAAGCACGATCATACCTTTGGACACGATCGCGTCCGGGTTGGAGAACGCCGGACTCTCTTCGTGGTGGTGATTACGGCCATCACAATGATGGTGGAGATCCTGGCGGGCATCGCCTTCGGTTCGATGGCCCTCCTCGCTGACGGCCTCCATATGGGCTCCCATGCCCTCGCGCTCGGCATCGCTGTCTTTGCCTATGTCTACGCCCGCCGCCACGCCCGCGACGCCCGGTTTAGCTTCGGAACAGGGAAGGTAAACTCCCTGGCAGGGTTCGCCGGCGCTATTCTGCTGGGCGGCTTCGCGGTGATGATGGCCTGGGAGAGCGTGGAGCGATTCATCGATCCGGTCGAGATCCAGTTCGATCAGGCGATATTCGTGGCCGTGGTCGGACTCACTGTGAACGCCGCCAGCGTGATTGTCCTGGGCGGCCACCATCATGGACCGGATGATCATGACCACCACGCCGGCCATGGTGATTGCCACCACAAGGACCACAATCTTCGATCGGCCTACTTGCACGTTCTGGCCGACGCGTTGACCTCGGTGCTGGCAATCGTCGCTCTGCTTTGCGGCAAGTTCATCGGCTGGGCGTGGCTGGATCCGATGATGGGTATTGTGGGAGCCGGGCTGATCAGCCACTGGTCCTGGGGACTGGCGCGGAGCTCGGCCGACGTTCTGCTTGACCGTCAGGGGCCCGATGTCATTCGCTCAGCCATTCTTAAGGGACTGGACAATGGCGACTCCCAACGGGTCACTGACCTGCATACCTGGTCAATCGGCCCCGGACAGTACGCCGCCATCGTTTCGCTGGTCGCTTGCGAACCGAAATCGGCGGAACACTACAAGAGTCTTGTGCCCGCAGGGCATGGCCTCGTACACCTGACAGTGGAAGTTCATCACTGCCCGCTGCACTCGGTCGAGCAACAGGGCTGATCTGCCTGGTTCAGTCGCCGTGGTAGCGCCGGTCGCCGGTCAAGGGATCGGCGGGCTGCTTCCAGGGCTCGAGACGAGCCAGGTTGAAACGGCGGACTCGACCGAGCAACGCCTGCTTTTCCCGGCCGGTCATCGTACCGGCGGTCTTGGCGATGCGGATATCGGTCTCTACTTGCTCTACCTGGTCGCAGCCCATGATCAGCGTCGAGATCGGCAGCGAGAGGACGTAGCGAAGGGCTTCCTCAACTCCCACCTTCCCTTCCCTCAGCAAGGCCCCGGCGCCGAGCGACTTCATCGCGAGCACGCCCATGCCCTTTTCTTTCGCCAGGGGAAGCGTTTCGCGCTCGAAGCTCTTCTGTTTGTTGGCGCCGTCGGTTACACTCAGCGGAACGAGCACGGTATCGAAGTCGTATTGATCTAGCGCCTTGTTGATAGCAGCCGGTGTCGTATGGCCAGTGACCCCGACGAAACGGATCTTCCCGTCGCGCCTGGCCTTCTCGACCATCTCCATGACCCCCTTGGGGCCGAAAATGAAGTCCACGTCGTCCTCGCTGATGACGTTGTGAATCTGGTAGAGGTCCAGATAGTCGGTCTTCATCTGACCGAGGCTCTGGTTGAGATCCACGAGGGAATGCTCAGCAGTCCGGTGCCGTGTTTTTGTTCCAATGACAATCTTGTCACGAATGCCGGCGAGCGCCAGACCATACCGCTTCTGGCTCAGCCCATAGGCTCCCGCGGCGGCCGTGTCGAAGTAGTTCACTCCCAGATCGTAACAACGCTTGATGACTTTCTCGGCCTGTTTGCCGTCATTGAGCTGGCCGACCCGGGCGCCGCCCAGCCCGATCACGGAGACCTCGAGACCGGTCTGACCGAGTTTGCGCCGCGGCAGCGTGCCGGCCGCCTTCGCCGAAGCCGCTAGTCCGGCCGCGGCGGTGTATAGAAACTCTCTTCTGCTTTCCGACATCCCCGCCCTCCTTATTAATAAACTCGCGCTCGCCCTACTTTTCTAGACTATATCAGGCGCATCCCTCATACCATAGGGTGCGGGCGCCTGCCCAAGGAGGATTCGCATGCTTCGATGCACCTTGATCTGCTTATGCCTCTCGGCCGGGGCGCACGCGCTTGCCGGCTCAATCGCTTTAAATCAGTGGCAGAGCGATGCATTGGAGGAGATTTGTCTGAAGTACCTTGGCGAATCTCCATCCGAGGCCGGTACCGGCGCGGACCGTGTGGCCTGGATCGATCGTCTCTCGAAGCGAATTGGCGATCGGCTGGCGAAGAGCGGCATCGCCGGCGTCCCCGCCGAGGATGTCGCTCTGCTGGCGCTGCTCCAGGCGAAGGCGGGCGGTCGGACCGGGGCGCCTCCGACGGCATCGGACACCGTCGCGGCGGAGGAGGAATCCACTCTCCCACTCCCCGGCGACGAAAGAGCGAACGATGACGGCGAACACTTCGGAGAGGAAAGCCTGGCCGACGTCGGCAAGGGGCAGGAAGGCCTGCGACAAGGCATCGAGAAATTGAGGGAACTCCCCATCTCCGAGCGCATGGTGGTCACGGGCGACGTCAACGCGGGAATTCAGGCGCTTCGTGTCCCGGACGCCACCGACATCAGCACCGCTTTCGGGCGCTTTCGCCTGAATGTCGTCACGCGAGCTGTGCCTCGCAGCGGCGCAAGACGAGGCCCAGGCTATTTCTTCATCCAATTGCGAGCGGCGGGCGGAGCGTTTGACAGCACCAGTGTCGGGCATCCGCCGGCGTTCAGCGCGTTCAATGATATCGCCACGGATCGAAGCCGGTTCAACGGAGGGCTTGCACGCGGTAACTTCTATCTCGGCAAGGCCTACTTCCAGCAGGAATTCCGTTTCGGTGAGCAGCTCGACTACTCTCTTCTCACGCAGTTCGGTGTGATCGACTTCTCCGATTTCTTCGACATGAACGAATTCGCGAACAACGAAGTCCGGCAGTTCCTCAACAGCGCCTTCGTCAACAGCTCCGCTTACAAGACGGCGATCGGGGCTCCGGGCGCGGTCGGGGACTTTCGCAAGAGCGTGGATCGCGATTGGCTGCGCGGCATCGCCATCCGCGGCGGCTATGCGGTCGCGCGGGCGGATCGAGTCTTCTCTTCCCCCATCTGGAGCGGCGAGGTCGAGCTAAGCACCCTGCTGCGGGACCGCGAGGGCACCTTGCGCTTCGGGGGTTCGGCCGGCAACGTGGCCGAGGCCGGAGGATTTGGGACATTCTATACGAGCGCGGATCAGTGGTTGTCGAACAACTTCGGTGTGTTCGGCCGCTTCGTCATCAATACCACGGGGGAAGGATCGCGGTTCTTCGGCCCCCAGCGGTCGTCATTGAGCGGCGGCGTTCAGCGGCGGTTCGTCGATGCCGATGATCATGTTTCGGCTTGGGGTATCGGCTTTTCGAGGGCGTGGGGAATAGAAGCCGACCAGCCCCTGCAGGCGGAGACCGTGATCGAAACCTATTACAGATGGCAGGTCACGGACAACTTCGCGCTGACGCCTGATTTGCAAATCGTGAACGGAGCGGGCGGGGCTTCCGGCACGCATATCGTCCTGGGACTCCGTACCAACTTCGGCTTCTGAGTGCGGCGATCACGGCGCCGCGACGGACCCGTCTTCGTGATAGGGCTGGCTGAACGGGACAGTACCGCCGAACGGGTATTTCGCCAGTGCCTGTTCGCTCAGTTCGAAGCCGAGACCCGCCTTTTCCGGCAGAGGGAAGTATCCCTTGACCATGCGCATCGCCGGAAAGCCGAGCCACTCCTCCCAGATCTTTTCTTTCTGGCCCGGTTCGACACCCGAGCAGATCTCCTGGACCAGGAAGTTCGGCATGGCGGCATCTACATGGAGCGTCGCGATCGCGCCGATCGGGCCCTCACACGAATGCGGGGCCATCCGGATTCCCGAGGCTTCGGCCATGGCTCCCACTTTCCAAAGGGCGCTGACGCCGCCGACGTGATTGATGTCGACCTGAAGGATGTCCGCCACCTTCTGCTCCACCAATTCGCGGCATGAGTAGGGGGCGACCAAGCGCTCACCTGTCGCGATGGGCACCGTGGTCCGCCTCGCGATGCGCGCCATCGCTTTCACGTTCTCGGGAGGGCAAGGCTCTTCCACGAACATCAGGTTGAGCGATTCCACCTCCTTGCAGATCACCGTCGCCACGGCGGGGCCTGTCTTGGCGTGAAAGTCGACGCCGATATCGATACTGTCGCCCATGACCTCGCGTAACGTGTGCAGGCGATCAACCGCCTCGCGAATCCGCCGGTGCGGCGCCAGCCACTCGTAAAAACCCGGAATCCCGGTTTTGAACGCCGTGACCCCGTGCTTCTCGGCCTCCTCGCGGTTGGCGGCGACCACCTCACGGTAGGGAGCGTTCCGTGGCAGCCGGCCGCCGGCTCGCAGGTGATAGTAGCCGCGGACCCCCCGCGGCTCGATCGGCCCGCCCAGCAAGCGATAGACCGGCAGGCCAAACGCCTTGCCGCGAATGTCCCACAAGGCCTGGTCAATGCCCGATATCGCGGAACCGAGGATCGGCCCGGCGCGGTAGAACGCGTGGATATACATCGCCTGCCAGTGATGCTCGACCCGCATTGGATCCTGTCCTTCGACGAATGGCCGCAGGTCATCGAGCGTAGCCATCACCGCACCGGCCTTGCCTTCGAGCGTTGCCTCGCCCCAGCCAACCAGGCCTCCGTCCGTCTCCAGTTTCACGAACACGTATGGCCGGTCCGATGTCTTGTCGATGGTGACGCCGAACACCTTCATGCCCGTAACCTTGAGCGCTCCGGCTGCCGGAGGCAGCGGCGCCGCCAGGGCCGGGGCGCAATGGCACGCGTCGCGCATGCCATGCTGGGCCGCCACTGGAGAAGCCGCCAATGCAGCGAAAAACTGCCGCCGATTCCATGAGTTCATAGCTTCACCTCGTACTCACGTAATGCTTCCTCCGTCACGTTCAATCCAAGGCCAGGACCGGAGGGCAGTTCGAAGAAACCGTCCCTGGGCGCTTCGAGCTTAATGCCAGCAATGCTGTCACGCATGGTTCGTTCGGCGGCCCCGGCAAATGGTACTTCCTGAATGAAGAAGTTCGGCAGCGATGCCGAAGCGTGCAGAGTGGCTGCTGTTCCAATTGGTCCGCCGCGATTGTAGGGCGCTACGGCGAGATAGTAGGTCTCGGCCAGAGAGGCGGCCTTCCGAACGGCGGTGATGCCGGAAAGAGCGGTATCCGGCCGAAGCACGTCGACTCCGTCCTCGCGCATCAGATCCAGGAAGCGGGCGCTATCGACGAATGACCGGCCATAGCCGACCGGTGTAGTCGCTCCGTTGGAGATCGCCGCCAGCGCCTCGGCACTCGCTTCTTCCGAGGGCTCATCCAACCAGAGCAGATGGTAATCCTCAAAGGCGGCGGCCAGCGACAACCCATCGGCCGCGGTGATGCGCGCCGCGCAATCGAGCACGAAATCACTATCCTCACCGTGTTCATGACGCAAGGAATCAAAGAACTGGCGCGTGGAACGATAGAAGGCGCGGCCCCGAGTCGGACCGTCCGGCAGCAGGAGTGGGAGTAAGAAGGCCCTGTAACCAGCCGCCCTGGCCGCCCGAACCTGCTCACGAAGCTCGTCCTCGCCATTGCCGGAGACCACCGCCATAGCGCGCAACTTCTCGCGCGTCGGCCCTCCCAACACCTGGTAGAGGGGAGCCTGGGCGACCTGGCCGAGGATGTCGAGTACCGCCATGTTGATTGCGGCCCTGACTCCCGGCAACTGCGGCGCAAGCTGCTGCAGCCGTTCATCGATTGGGATGGCCGCCAGCGCATCCACGCCAGCCAATCCGCCGCCGATCCTGTTGACGGCGGCCACAATCGTCGCCGGATCGGATGTAACGGCCGCCTCGCCGACTCCCGTCATCCCGGATTCTGTGATCACCCGCGTGACGACAAAGGTTCGCCCGCTCCGCGGCTCGCGCACCGCTGTTGCCCGAACCTCGGCGATTCGGACTGGATCACGCCGACTTGCTGCTGACTGCGTCATACGCACCTCGCTTCGAAGTGCGCCTATTCTATATCAGCCCTTCTCCGGACGGTGCGCGATCCAAATTTGCTGGTCGGAAGTGTCGCCCATCGCACCGCGGTCTTCAAAGTCTCCGAGGCACTCGTCGATCCAGAAGCCGCTGCTTTCGATCAATGCCCCCATCGCTTCGGCATCCATGTTACTACTGGCAAGTTCGCCGAGTTCTTCTTTGTGAGTGACGCCGCTTGATTCGGTCCACTCGAGCCAGCAGCGAGTCGTCCAGCGCTGCTGATCGATTTCGTGATCCGAGTGCAGCCAGAAATGCACCGGCACGCCGGTGGCGGGGTCATCGTAAGTAAAGGCCAGACGATCCAGGCCGTTCTCGCTGGCAGCGAGGTCGGGATCGTAGTTTCGCTGGTCCATGATCAATCGCCCGCCCGGCCGCAACTGCCGGTAAACGTTCTCGAGACAGGCCCGTTTGTCTTCGATTGTCAGCAGATGCCCAATGGCCTCGTAGGGAATGGTGACCAACGCGGCCGGTTCTCGCAGCACGAAGTCCCGGAAATCCGCCTGGAGCAGCTCGATCCGCTCAGCGACACCACCCTCATCAGCGTTCCGCCGGCACAAGGCCAGCATCTCCGCCGAGTGATCCACTCCAATGATATGCTTACCCGCCTTGGCCACCGATATAAGAATCCGGCCGTTCCCGACCCCCAGCTCTGCCACGGGGCTGTCACTGGCCAGTAGCTCTCCGACGTAGAAGTCACGCATGGGATCGAGTTCACGCGCATACCGATCCACCCAAACCTCATAGACACGCGCCAATCGATCGTACGGACTGGACGGTTCACTCATTGCCGGAAGCGGACTCCATTGTGCGAAAGCATATCACGCTTTTATCGGCTGAGCCTCTTGGCGATACACTGGTATCCGATAAGTGTATTTCACTAAAGTTACTCTCGGTCTATTACTCGTGTGTACGGCGCGGTGCATCGCCGGCGACCCTGCCTGGGAGGTCGCTCGACCTCGAGCCCACGGCATGGATCAGGCGGTGCTGGACAGGGCTCGCGGCGAATTGGCCGCTCGAAACACCAAGAACTTTCTCGTGGCGCGAGACGGCAAGATCGTCTACGAATGGTATGCAAACGACAGCGGGCCCGGAAAGCGGCACTACACAGCTTCGCTTGCCAAGGCGCTCGTTGGTGGGATCTCGCTGATGCTCGCGATCAACGACGGAAGGCTGCAGCCGGATGACCCGGCGTGGTTGTACATTCCCGCGTGGCGCGATCACCCACGCAAATCAAACATCACTATTCGACACCTTGCCACGCACTCCTCCGGCATCGAAGACGCCGAGCAGGACCATATCCCGCACATGGAGCTTCCTGGTTGGAAGGGCGTCTTCTGGCGAAAGGATCCGGATCCATTTCGCCCGGCAATCCACGATGCTCCGGCGCTCTTCCCGCCGGGCACTGACTACGCCTATAGCAACCCCGGAATGGCGGCGCTCGCCTACGCCGTTACAGCGAGTCTGCGCGGCGCTCCGCAGGAAAGCATTCGGGAATTGCTCGCGGAGCGGATCATGCAACCCATCGGCGCCGCCGGTGAAGAGTGGTCAATGGGCTACGGGCAGACCTATGAGGTCGACGGACTGCAGCTTCAGGCCAACTGGGGCGGGGGCTCTTACACCGCCCGCGCGGTCGCCCGGGTCGGCCAGTTGATGCTTCAGCGCGGGAACTGGA
>CAYLSS010000035.1:0-11903 GCA_964385765.1 uncultured Solibacteraceae bacterium | reverse complement strand
GAGCCCGACCTGGACCACGAGAAGACAGGCAACCACCCAGAAGTATTTGAGGGTCGCATTCATCGAATGGGTGGGCTGCAGAGCGAGAAGCGGATCCTTCTCCGGCGCCGGCGCTTCCAGTTCCTCGGACTTTCGTTTGACGGCGAAGTACCACGCCAGGGCGCCGATGCCGGCCAGCAGCAGGACGAAGCTGATCACGCTCCAGACAATGATCTGGCCGGTGGGCCGATTGCCCACCAGATCCTCGGGCGGCCAGTTGTGGGTATAGGTGATGTCATCGTCGGGCCGGTTCGTGGTACACGCCCAGGCTGCCCAGAAGAAGAAACCAGCCAGGAGGCGCTGGCGCTCCGGATCGGCCAGGGCGTTTGCGGGGATGGCGTAGGCGTCGCGCAAGTCGGCGAGTTCGGGGTCATCGCCGAACAACGAGGCGTAGTGGCGCGCGAGGGCTCTCACTGCACGGGCGCGGATCGGAGAGATGACCAGGTCTCCGGTTTCAGGGTCATAGGTGTTGGTTCGCAGTTCCTGCTCAAGTCGTGCCCGCAGGGCCGCCTGCGCCTCGGACGGGATTTGCTCGTATTCGCGATCGTATTCAGCGAGCGCCCACTCGTCGAGGAGCCAGGTGGCCTCCCGGTGGAGCCAGTCGGCCGACCAGTCCGGGGCGACGTAACCGCCGTGGCCCCAGATGCTGCCGAGCTGCTGGCCGCCCAGAGACTGCCATACGTTCTGCCCGTCACGGATCTCCTGACCCGTGTAAATGATCTCACCTTCGGTGGTCACGACCCGATCCGGCACCGGCGGCGCCTTCATGTAGATTTGCCAACCGTAGTAACCCAGCACCGCGAAGGAAAGAGCGACGACCAGGCTGAAAGCGATCCAATGATTGCGATAGGACATTCTCAACTCTCCCATTGAGCGGTCTGCTCATCTGTTCGATTTGACCGCCCCTGCTCAAAGTAGTATATTGAATACATCTTCAAGCTGTCAACAAATCAGTACCCGCAGCGCTTCAATCGCGGGACCGAATGGAGGTGGAGAGAGCAGTGATCCGGATAGAACAGATCGGCGCCGCGCCGGGCGGGGCTAAGGCGACACTCGACGAACCGCTCGACCATTTGCTTGCCTGTCACCGGCGCATCGAGGAGCGGCTCGAGATACTGGAACGGGCGGCAGGTCACCTGGAGGATCGCCGCGAGGAGGCTCTCGAGGCGATCGGGAAGTGCTTTCACTTTCTCGAGACAAATGGAGCCTGGCATACAGCAGACGAAGAGGAGAGCGTGTTTCCGCGGATGCGTTACCGGACAGGGGCGGAGAATGCTGAGTTTCTGCGACGGTTAGAGGCCGATCATCGGGACGTGGAGAGCACATATGCGGCGGTCAAGGATCGCTACGGGGCGCTGTCGTCGGACAATCCAGCGCATGCGAGAGACGCGATGGCAGGATTCCGGGAGGAGGTTTTGCGGGTGTGCGGGCAGTATCGGGCGCACATACAGGCGGAGGACAGCAGACTGATCGGCATGGCGCGGGCGGCGCTTGGCGATGCGGATCTGGCAGCCATTTCGAGTGAAATGAAGGCGCGAAGAGGATTGTCGGGCTAGGACTCTCGTGGGCAAACAGGCCGAGGCGGCCCGCCGCCGGATTGCGCGCGCGGGCAGACTAAGTGATATTGGAGAAAGGGAGGCGGCCGTCCGGCTCAGATAAGGATCCTATCGTATCCATCTTTCAGGGATGAGACTCACCGCATACACCGACTACAGTCTTCGAGTCTTGATCTATCTAGGACTTCGGCGGGAGCGGCTGGTCACGATCAGCGAGATCTCGGAGACCTACGGGATTTCGGCTAACCATTTGATGAAGATCATCCACCATCTGGCAAAGCTGGAATACATCACGACGCACCGGGGACGGGGAGGGGGGATGGAGTTGGCTGGCCCGCCGGAGGAGATCAACCTCGGACAATTGATACGGCAGGTTGAGCCGGATTTCTCCATCGTCGACTGTTTCGATCCGAAGCACCGCGACGAGTGCGCGATTGTCCAGGCCTGCCGGTTGAAGGTGGTCATGGACAAGGCGATGCAGGCATTTCTCGATGTGCTGGACGAGTATACGCTGGCGGATCTGCTGCAGAACGCGACAAGGCTGAGGTCGCTGCTGGAGATAGAGGAGATCCACCCGGAAAGCCGTCCGGGCTAATCGAGTACCGCGCCGGGCGGAATGTAGCTGGGATTAGGGGCGATCAGCGTCGTCGGTGGAGAGAAAGACTTCGTGGACGTCGAGCTGGCTGGGGCCGCGGAACATCTCTTTTGGGGGACGGTTGGCGTGGGCTTCGGCGAAGGCCTCGCTTTGGGTCCAGGCAACGAAGTCGTCGAGCGAGCGCCACCAGGTTTTGACCTCGTAATAGCCTTCGGCGCCCGGGTCGTCGACGAAGGCGCCTGTCTCGTGATCGAATCGCATCGGGCGGGGACGATGGACCTCGTTGCGGATAAAGCCGGGGGCTCGATCGACGAGGTGCACCCGATTACGGAAGCGGTCTTCGAAATCGATCTCATGGCCGCTGGCCACGGGGATTCTGTTGGTGACGACGATCATGCGCAAAGCCCTCCGGAGATTCGCCCAACACCCCTATTCTACAAGGCGGCGTCACCGAACGCCTACAATGATGAGAATGATCGAACAGTTGACGCCCGGGGCGACCGCCGATCGCGCCCGGGTTGTTCTCTTTGATTTTGACGGCACGATATCGCTGATCCGTTCGGGGTGGGTCGACGTGATGGTCCCGATGATGGTCGGGATCCTTCAGGAGCTGGACACTGGAGAGACCGAAGCCGAGCTCACGGCGATTGTCAATGAGTACGTCACGCGGCTGACCGGCAAGCAGACGATGTACCAGATGATTGCCCTGGCCGATGAGATCGAGAAGCGGGGCAGGAGCCCGAAGGAGCCTCTCGAATACAAGAAGCAGTACCTGGATCTGCTATGGGAGCAGATCAAGGATCGAGTGGAGGAACTCGAAGACGGGACCGCTCCGCCGGAGAAGTACATCGTGCCGGGGGCCATTCAGTTGCTTGAAAGCCTGAAGGCACGGGGGCTCACCATGTATCTGGCGAGCGGGACCGATCAGGTCTACATGCGCCACGAAGCCGATCTACTGGGCGTTTCAAAGTACTTTGACGGGGTTTATGGAGCCCTGGACGATTACCGGAAATTTTCGAAGGCGATTCTGATCCGCGATCTGATTTCGCGAGCGGAGTTCGAGGGCGAGGAGTTTCTCGGTTTCGGAGACGGCTACGTCGAAATCGAAAACATCAAGGATGTCGGCGGCGTTGCGGTCGGCGTGGCGACGCAGGAGCCGGAGTGCCGCGAAGTGGACCGCTGGAAGCGTAATCGGCTCGCCGGAGTGGGCGCCGATTTCATAGTGCCGAATTTTCTGGCTCATGACGACATCATGGCCACTCTATTTTCATCGTGAAATCAAAATACGAGTTATTCGACCGATCACGGCTTACCGTGAAGCCGATCGCCGAGCGCGAGCACGACTTGCACCTGGCGCACTGGCTTGGGCTTGACGACGAAGCGCCGGAGTTTCTGCACCCGGACCTGGGCGCGCTGTCCGGGAGGTTGAAGCGGGCGAAGGAGCGTGGGGCGGCCCGTATCTGGATGATGGGGGCCCATGTGCTCCGCGCGGGCGTCAGCCGCCATTTGATCGACCTGATGGAGGGCGGCTTCATTGACCACGTCGCATTCAACGGAGCGGGAGTGATTCATGACTTTGAGCTCGCACGCATCGGAGCCACGACGGAGAGCGTCGCCCGCTACATCCGCAGCGGTGAGTTTGGGCTATGGCGAGAGACCGGTGAGATCAATGATCTGATTCGAGAGGCGGCGGAAATCGGCCTGGGCCTGGGGGAGAATGTCGGCCGACGCATTCTGGAGGAGCCGGACGAGTTCCCGCACGCGGACCTCAGCGTTTTGGCGGCAGCTTATCGGCTGTCGATTCCGGCCACTTCGCATGCCGGCATCGGGTACGACATACTCCATGAGCACCCCAATTGCGACGGGGCGTCACTTGGTACGGCCAGCTATCGGGACTTCCTCATATACGCACGGACGATGGAAGGCCTCGAGGGAGGCGTGCTGCTCAATATCGGCTCGGCCATCATGGGGCCGGAGATCTACTTGAAGGCGCTGGCCATGGCGCGCAACGTCGCGGCGCGGGAGGGTCGTACGATTCGGCGCTTCACAACCGGCGTCTTCGACATTGTTCCGATACGGGGCGATATTCACCGGGAGCTCGACAAATCCGATGCCGGCTACTACTTCCGCCCGCACAAGACGATTCTGGTGAGGACGGTGGCCGACGGAGGCGAAAGCTACTACATTCGCGGCCCGCACCGGGCGACGATTCCGGCGCTTCGGCGCGCCTTGATGGGAGGATCATGAACACCCAGGAGATCCTTGACCGTCTGCCAAACATGTCGGCCCTGGTGGTGGGCGACATATGCCTGGATCGTTGGTGCACCTATGATCCGGACGCGGCGGATGTTTCGCGGGAGACGGGAATTCCGCGGGTCGGGGTGATCTGTGTCGAGGCAACTCCCGGCGCCGGGGGCACGATCGCGAACAATCTGGCCGCAATGGGCGTCGGACGGATTGAGGTATTGGGGGCGATCGGCCGGGACGGTTTCGGCCACGAGCTCAAGGTGGCCCTGCGCGGCCGGGGCATTGCGAGCGACTTGCTGGTGGAGTCCGAAGAGATACAGACCTTCACTTACTCGAAGCTCCTCAACTCAGAGACCGGCGAGGAGGATCTACCGCGAGTCGATTTCATCAACACGCGGCCGCTGCCAGCGGCGATCGAAAAAAAGCTGGTGGAACTACTGCGAAGCCACGCGGGACGGTTTGACGCCATCCTGGTTTCGGATCAGGCCGAAACCGATTCAGGCGGCGTGGTTACCGCGGCGATTCGGGACTATCTTTCCGCCTACGCCGGCCAGCGGCCCGATCGCGTTGTTTGGGTCGATTCGCGCCGGCGCGGCGAACTGTTCCGTCGCGCGGTGCTCAAGCCCAACCAAAAGGAGGCGGAGGAAGCCTGCCGGCGGGCGATTGGGAAGGTCAGCCTCCCGGATCTGCGGCGTCACGTCGAGGCGCCGTTGCTGGTGGTGACGCAGGGCGCCGAAGGGGTGGTGCTGATCGGTGAGAAGGGAGAACATCACATCCCGACGCGCAAGGTAGAGCGTCCGGTGGACATCTGCGGGGCGGGCGACAGCTTCAGCGCCGCGGCGGCGTTGGCGCTCGCCGTCACCGGATCAGCCGAGGAAGCCGTGCGCATGGGGAACCTGGCGGCATCGGTGACCATCATGAAGCGCGGCACCGGCACGGCGAGCGCCGGTGAGATTATGGAAGCGGAGAGGCGATTCGAGTTGTGAAGACGCTGACCATCGACATTGGAGGAACGAAGTTCCGGATGGCGGTTTTCGAGGGCGAACGGATCGTGTGCCGGGAGTCCCGGGTGACTGATCGGGAGGGTGGTCGCGACTGGATGATGGAGCAGATCCTCGAGATAGGTGGCGGGTGGAAGTCTGAGCCCGGTTTCGAGCGTTGCGGCATCGGCTTCGGCGGTCCGGTGCTCTTCGGCCGGCAGCGGGTGGCGCTCTCGACCCACGTCGGCGGCTGGAGTGACACGCCGCTGGCGGGGCAGCTTGAAGCAGCGCTGGGAGTCCCGTGCGTGATGGACAACGATGCGAACGCCGGTGCGCTGGGGGAAGCCTGTCACGGCGCGGGGCGGGGGCACGATCCGCTTTTCTACATGACTCTATCCACCGGCATCGGCGGCGGCATCGTCATCGGCGGGCGGGTCTACCGAGGAGCCGATTCCTACGCCGGGGAACTGGGACACACGGTGATCCGGCCGGACGGTCCCGAATGCCTGTGCGGCTGGCGAGGCTGCTTCGAACGCATGTGCTGCGGTCTGTGGCTCGAACGCGACCACGGCCGTCCGGCCAGGGATCTGCTGAAGAATTCTTCGTTCGTGGAGCGCTACGTCGTGGACCTGGCCGCGGGCCTGAAGACGGCGATCATGGTGCTCAACCCGTCGCGGATCGTGATCGGCGTGGGCATAAGCAAGGCAGGTAACAAGCTGTTCGGACCGCTTCGCGCTGAACTGCGCCGGCAGGTAACGACATGGTCGCGAGCGCGGATCGATGTGGTTCCGGCGGAGCTGGGCGATGACAGCGTCCTGTACGGTGCACTGGCTTTGGCCGGGGACGCGGCTTGATCGGGAAGCAGGCATCTGAATAAAGCGTCGAGCGAGGCCAGCGGCATTGGGCCGAATTCCGAGGACGGAGCGCTTGCGGGGCTGGCTGCCGCTTCCGTACGATGAGGAGTATTCCATATGGTCCCAGACACGATTCCCGTAGGGCTGACGTTCGATGACGTCCTTCTGCAGCCGGCGAGAAGCGACGTTCTGCCGGCAGAGACGGATACCCGAACCAAGATGACCCGTGAGGTCGACCTCAACATTCCGATTTGCAGCGCCGCCATGGACACCGTGACCGAGTCGCGGCTGGCCATCGCCCTGGCCCGAGAAGGCGGCATCGGCGTGATCCACAAGAACATGCCTGTCGACAGGCAGGCCGAGGAGGTGGATCGGGTGAAGCGCTCGGAAAGCGGGATGATCGTTGACCCGGTGACGATGAACCCGCAGCAGAAGGTTTTCGAAGCGCTGGAGGTGATGCGGCGCTACCGGATCTCGGGTGTTCCCATCGTCGAAGGGTCGCGTCTTGTCGGCATACTGACCAACCGCGACCTTCGTTTCGAGGCGGACTTCGACCAGCCGATCTCGGCCCTCATGACGAAGGACAACCTGGTTACGGTCCCGGTCGGTACAACTCTCCAACAGGCCGAACGGCTGCTGCACAAGCACCGGATCGAGAAACTGCTTGTTGTCGACGATGACTACAACCTGAAGGGCCTGATCACGGTCAAGGACATTCAGAAGAAGGTGAAATACCCGCTGGCGGCGAAGGACGAGCACGGGCGTCTGCGGGTGGCGGCGGCCATCGGCGCGACGGGCGACTTTCTCGAACGGGCACAGGACCTAGTGGCCCGGAGCGTGGACCTGGTGATCATCGATACCGCGCATGGTCACAGCGAGCGCGTGCTCGAGGCGGTGAGAACCATCAAGCGCGCATTCCCGGAGGTCGAGCTGGTGGCCGGCAATGTCGCGACCTACGAAGGAGCGCGGGATCTCATCAAGCTCGGTGTCGACGGGGTGAAGGTGGGCATGGGGCCGGGGTCGATCTGCACGACGCGGGTGGTAAGCGGCGCCGGGGTGCCCCAGATCACCGCGATCGCTGAGTGCACCCGAGCCTGCAAGGAGGGAGGCGTCCCGCTCATTGCCGATGGAGGGATCAAGTTTTCCGGCGACCTTACCAAGGCGGTCGCCGCCGGCGCCGACTCGGTCATGATCGGCAGTCTTTTCGCCGGTACCGAGGAAAGCCCGGGCGAGACGATTCTCTATCAGGGCCGGACTTTCAAGAGCTATCGCGGCATGGGCTCGATTGGAGCCATGGCGGAGGGGAGTTCGGATCGCTACGCGCAGGAAAGCGGGCGCAAGCTGGTTCCGGAGGGCATTGAAGGGCGGGTACCGTACAAGGGACCGCTGGCGGATATGGTGTTTCAGCTTGTCGGCGGGCTGCGAGCCGGAATGGGCTACAGCGGCTGTCGGACCATCAACGAGATGAAAGAGAAGGCGACCTTCCTCCGTGTTTCTCCCGCGGGACTTCGGGAGGGGCACGTCCACGATGTAATCATTACCAAGGAAGCGCCGAACTACCGCGTCGAGTAGGCGTGGAAAGGGGCGCGGATTATCGAAGTATCCGCCATGGAGTCGCGGTAATGAGCGGAGATCGCTTTTAGACGTTGCGCGGCATGATAGAGACACCCTTGCGACGTCTCGCGGAAGAAGCGGACAAATCGTAAAACCGTTTAGGAGCCAGGTGCGCAAGCGCCCGCCAGGCCGGCAGATTCTCTGAGGAGCCATGAGACCGACGCGCCAGCTACCGTTATTCGATCACGATGTCAGCGAGCCTGCCGTCTTTACGCCGGAGGCACTGATAGAAGCAGTGCGGAGCAAACGAGGGAAAGAGGCCGGGCCCGTTCCGAGTGTGTGCGTGCTTGAATTCGACGGCGATCTAACCGATCAGCTTGTCCATCAGTCGATCGCGCACAGGTTCGACGGTTGGTCCTGTTTTCACACGGAGATGTTCGCGGTAATGGTAGACGGCGCGCTTTGCGGTGTGATCCCGCGAACCATCGGCGGATCGTATTCGGTTTTGATCGCCGAGCAACTGATTGCCTCGGGCGCAGAAGTGGTGATCGGCCTGACGTCGGCCGGGCGGATCTCGCGTGCCATTCCGATTCCGAGTCTCGTGATCGCGACGAGCGCTTTGCGCGACGAGGGGACTTCATACCACTACCTGCCCCCGTCGGCGACCGTGGAGGCTCCGGTGGAGCTTGTCGGCATACTGGCGCGGGAAATAGCGGACGCCGGACTGCCTGTCTTCACGGGGCAGGTCTGGACCACGGACGCCCCCTACCGTGAGACCCGGAGCCAGTTGGAGAGCTATGCTCAGGCAGGCGTGCTGGCGGTCGAGATGCAGGCTGCCTCTCTTCTTGCTTTCGCGGCCGCCCGCGATGCGGCGGTCGGCGTCATCGCCCACGTCACGAACGCCGTGGACCATGAGGGCGAAGCCTTTGACAAAGGGATGGAAGCCGATGAGGTGCAGTTATTCCGCTCCATCTGCCGCGCTGGCCTCCGCGCTCGGCGGCAGACACGATAGGCTGGCCGAAGGCAGAATGATGGCGCACTGATTCAATCCCAGGAGCCAGCCTGGGAGCACTCCAGGTGAGCGGGACAGCGCCGTTGCAGTTTGCCCGCGGGCTCTATTCGTCGCCCGTACGGGCAACCTCAAAGTGGCTGAGGGAGCTGGCATACCGTGCAATCCCCTTGTAAAGAGCCTCGGCGAGCTGTTGCCGATAATCGCTGGATTTCAGCAACTGCTCTTCGTCGGGATTGCTGATGAAGCCCAACTCCACGAGGACCGATGGCATCTGGGCGCCGATCAGGACCACGAAGGGCGCCTTCTTGACGCCGCGGTTACGCGCCTTTGGATCGTGTTTGAGTGCGAGAGCGTGGACGGCGCTCTGAACTTGAAACGCAAGGTCCCGCGATTCCTGGAGCTTGTCGTCCATCGCGATCTTCTCGACCAGCGTCGACAGCTCGTGGATCGATTTGTCGGAGCCGGCGTTTTCGCGGGCGGCCACTTCGAGATCTGCCCGCGACCGGGTCAGATTCAAGTAGAAGGTCTCGACGCCGTTGACCGAGCGGTAGCGCGATGAGTTGACGTGAATCGATACGAAGAGATCGGCCTGCTCTTTGTTGGCGCGCTCGTTACGTTCGGTCAGCGAGACTTTCGAATCGTCGGTTCTGGTGAGGACCACTTCGCTGCCCAGGCCCGACCGAATCAGTTCGGCCAGGCGCTTGGCGACGTCGAGGGTTACCTCTTTTTCGCGCAGGCCGGTGGGGCCGATGGTGCCTGTATCGCGGCCGCCGTGACCGGGATCGATGACCACTCGCCCCAGCTTCAGGCCGAGCGCCCGGGTCAGCGAGTGGCCGCCGCCGTTGTTGCTTTTGGCGGGTGTCGCCACGACTGAATCATCGTCTGAATCATCGTCGGACTCCTTTGGTGTGCCGGTTTCGGCTGCCTGGAGCTCCGGCGCCGGTTCCTCGCGGATTTCGGCGGCGGGAGAGGGCTGGGGATCTTCCGGCGTGTTCGCAACTTCCGGATGCGAGCTCACTTCGGCTTTTGGTTTTTCGATTCGGGCAAGCGTCACCCGGGGACGCGGGGGAGGGGGCGCGGCTTTTTCGACCGGAGTATCAGGACGCGCCGGCGGGGTCTCGGCCTGCGATTCCAACCGCGCGGGCCGCACCGGGGACTTTTCGATGATCTCCGACGCCGGTGGCGATGCTGCCACGAGTGCTGGAGCCCTTGGAGTATCTTCCGGCGGTGAGAAGGGCTCGTTGCGGGAGAGTTCCGACGGTTTGAATCCGGGGCCCCGCGCTTCCAGCATCAGGCGGTTGGGATTCTCCAGTTTCGACGCGGTGACAGTCGTCATCGGCGCCAAATCAACGACGATGCGAGTTACCGACAGTTGGTTCTGGCCGATTCGAATTCTCAGCACTCGCCCGTCATCCACCTCCATGGTGGTAACGGGGCCGACGCCGACCCGTTTTCGGGCCGGCTGAATGTCATAGTAGATACGCGGCGGATTTGAGAGGGTCTGGTACTTGAACTCGAACTTCCCGGTGGTCTCGATGGCAATCCGGGTGACGTCGCCGACCGACCAGAAGCGAACATCGGTTACAGAAACCATGGCTGCCGCCGGCTGCGCGGCTCCCACCAAAGCCAGGGTGAGTAGCATCGCGACCAGAAGCATACAGTTGGCGCACCGGGCGCTTCGGCCGGCGGCCGTCAGTTGCTTCGGGTGGAACTCCATGTGGAACTACCTCGTTCTGAGATGGAGCCGGCCCTCGGAGTCGATGTAGCTTACCACCGAGCGATAGCTCGATTCCTCGGCCGAACTGCTCCCAGCGTCTGCTTCTGCTTCCCTTTTCAGCTCCGCATACCGCTTGGCTACTTTGCGGACATAGTCCTGCGTCTCGCGATAAGGCGGAATCCATTGGTACTTGACCACCGAGCCCTCGCCGGCATTGTAGGCCGCCAGGGCGAGGCGGTCATCCTGGAAAGCATCCTGTAGCAACTTCAGATAACGGACGCCTGCTTCGATGTTCTGGCGCGGCCATCCAGGTAGCGGTGGCGGGCATCAGCTGCATCAGACCTTCGGCGCCTTTATGGGACACCGCAAACAGATCGTAGTTGCTCTCGGCCCAGATCATCGCGTGAACCAGCAGCGGGTCGACGCCATGTGACCTGGCGACTTCCTCTACCAACCGATCCACCTGAGCAGCTTTGCGGAACATGGCCAGCGCCTCACGGTGGGACTTGATTCCCACAGCAGGCGCAACGACTTTCCGCACCAAGCGTCCGCTGCGAGAGTCGACCCTCACGACCGACTGAGCGTTCAGTGGGGCGTCGGCGGCCGCGGCGACTGGAGAAATACCAGCCAACAGCACCGCCACTCTCGCGAATCTAGAGCCGAAGTTCATTTGTTTGTTCCAGTTGGCGACCGAAACGACGATATAGATAATAATTACGCGAACAGAAGACAAATCTCAACTCAGACACCTGGGTGGCGCCGTTCGCGCAAAGCCGTTCGATCTTGTCAGAGCAGCCGACGTCGAAAGAAACAGAATCTCTCGACCTTGTTATTATGCCATGAGTCCGCCGGATGACGAGCATCTGATTTTCAGAAGGGTTTAGATTTGGCGGATGGTTGGAACAAGGCGCGGGTGAGCAAGCGTGAAGGAATCTGTTGAATGTGACGGTTTCGTGCTGGCCGGCGGCAGAAGCTCTCGCATGGGATGCGAGAAGGCGCTGCTGCCCTACCGGGGCACGGTCCTGGTGGATCATGTGGCCCGGCAGGTACGGGCGGCCGCCGGGTCCGCTACGTTGGTGGGCGACGTGGAGCGCCGGGGCTTGCCGGGTTGGCCGGCGATCCCGGATCGACGGCCGGGAAGCGGGCCGGTGGGCGGACTGGAAGCCGCGCTGTGGGCTTCGCGAAGCGAGTGGAGCCTTGTAGTGGCCTGTGATATGCCTCTCGTAACGGCCGGGATGCTGAAGCGCCTGATCGCCCTGGCCGCCCGGTCCGACGTCGACTGCGTTGTGCCATGGCCAGCCGGCGGACGGGCGCAACCGTTGTGCGCGGTCTGGCGCCGGGAGGTCCGC
>CAYLSS010000034.1:0-11997 GCA_964385765.1 uncultured Solibacteraceae bacterium | reverse complement strand
CGGTGAATGTCGTGGCGCCCAATCCTGTAAGAAACTCGCAGTTCACCCGCGTGCTGGCTCGGACAATTCGCCGCCCCGCGCTGATGACGGTGCCGGAGTTCGGGCTGAAACTGCTGTTTGGCGAAATGTCTCAGATCATGCTCGCAAGCCAGAAAGTCTTTCCCGCGGCCGCTCAAGAGGCGGGATACGAGTTCGCCTTCTCAGATCTGGGGCCTGCGCTCAAAGACCTGCTGGGTTAGCCGGCCGAGTCAGGCCAACTCTTCAATCGCCTGAATCACGGCCTTGATGTATCCGTAACAGAAGGCGAAGGCCTGCAGATGTCCCGGATCTTCCGGATGGTGCGGTACATGATCGGGCATGAGCATGTACGGGTAGCCGACTTCCCGGTAAGCGAGCGCCGCCTTGATCATGTTGACGTCGCCGTTGTCGGGAAAGGTCTCGACGAAGTCATCGCGCTTCCCCCTGATATTGCGAAAGTGGACGTTAAAGATCTTCTTGCGGGAGCCGAAGTAGCGGATCACGTCGTAGATCTCCTCGCCGGGCGCCTGCAACATCTCCGAGACCGTACCCTGGCAGAAATTGAGTCCGTGATATGGATTTTCCTGGATCGTGATGAACTTCTTCAGGCCATCGACGGTGCCGAGCACGCGGTCCACTCCCTGGTAGCCCTCCGGCGGCACACCGGGATCATGGGGATGACAGGCCACGCGAATCTTGTGCTCGTTGGCGACCGGAATAACATTGTCCAGGAAATAGGTGATGCGCTCCCAGAACGTGTCGGCGGTCACATCGCCCGCTCGCGTCTTTGGAGCCGGAGGTTCGGCTTCGGCCAGCTTCCAGGTGGACAGTTGGATCCCGCCCCGGCCTTCGGTGCGCTCCGTACGCAGCACGCCGAGGATGCTCATGTTGTATTTCATTGCCGGGATTCCGACCCTGGCGCAATTGGCGATCGTCTTCTGGATGTCCTCGATGTCGCGTTCGCGTTCGGGGTCCTTGCCCAGCATGATGTTCGGCCGCCGTTCGCGATCGATGTGGCTCGACGCGAGAAACGGCGCAGCGACCATATCGAGGCTGATGTCATATTTCTCGCAGCGGTCCTTTAGTTTTTCGAGACTCTCCACCGTGTAGTGCCCGGCGCTTTCCCAGTCCGCGCGGTCGGGATGACCGCAAATGTGATCCACGCCGTGGCGCTTGAAGAAACGCAAGCGCTCTTCCGAGCTTGGTCCGCTTTGGCAGCCGAGGACGAACTCGACCGGCCGCGATTCAGGCGCGGTTGCGGATTCAGACGAAGCTTGCCGCGAACAGGCTGCGGTAGTTCCCGCGGCCGTCATGCTGAGAAACTCCCTTCGCTTCATGGTGAAGAGTCTACCACTCAGCGGGATCGAATCACCGGTAAGAAATCATCGAATTTGGCGCTGGGAGGCGCGACCTCGGCCCGCCCGCCGAATACAGGCGTCGCAAGATGCCACTTACTCCCCAGGGAGGTGGATTAAGCGATCAATCGCCGAAGGCCGCGGTTGGATTGTCGAGCATGAGCCGCGGAACCCATTCCGGACGGAGGCGGGGCAGGAAGTCCGTGTAGATGTAAGTATAGCCGCGATAGTTACCGCCGCTGGGTTCGCCGACGTGATACCAGCCGGCATCCTGGGAGATGAGCGTGCGGTCGAGGATCCCTTTGTCCGCCATGAACTCCACGCACTCCAGGTGCCAGTCAGCCGACTTGAGACGGATGCCGTCGAATTCGACCCAGGCGCCGGCTCGAGCCACCTGTTCGTGAATTCCGTGATCCTTTTCATTCTGCGCGTGGACCCAGACGAACTTGTCGAGCGGAACGTTTTCGGCGGAGAAGATCTCAATCTCCTCGAGAGCGGCGCCGCCGTCGCCAGTGTGAGAGGCGACGGTCAGCCCCGTTTCCCTGGCGGTGATGGCGGCTGCCTGAACGAGCTTGCGGTCCAGCGGATCGAGGGGGCCTTTGTTCACGCCGGTCTTGATGAAGCGCGGCGTGACTCCATCGACGCCGAACTGGAACTCGCGGATCCACCGCCGCCCGAGTTCGGCAGCCGATTCCGTCCGCGCGAAGTCCGGGACGTACTTGTGCTGCGCGGCGCCGTAAATGCCGGTGTTGGTCCAGATGTCGATGCCGGTCGCATCGGCAAGCCGCTCCATGAGGCGAACGTCGCGGCCGATGAACTGCGGGGTGCATTCCTGGAGCCGGATGCAACCGAAGCGCTTCAGATCTTCGATTTTGGGTCTCGCCACCCGGAAAACTTCGTCAGGATCATAGCGTCCGGGACCGATTTTCTCCGCCCCGATGAAGTCGACCATGACATGCTCGTGGACCAGAATGCTGCGTTCGACGGCCTGCAAAGCCGCGGGCAGGATGGCGATGAAGTCGCGTCGCTGCATGCTCCAATGCTCGCACACTCGTGCACGGCCAAAGTCAAACTCACGCTAGGTGATGGACACCTCGCCGGCACGAGGCCGTACGTGTGGTTGCTTGTCGTTCGGCGTCAGGCAGATGTGGACATCGAAGCGGTCCTCATCGTCGAAAGTAAACGGGACCATTGTCCAGTCGTTCCGGCTCACGGTGCGGGTAGTGAAGTTGCGGCCAAAGATCACCGTCGGGATGCTCAACCCCATTGGGCCGAGTCTTTCCTCGGCTCGCGTCTTAAAGCTGCCGATGATCATGTTGGTCAACTCCGCGATCGCGTCAAGAACGTCCTCGTTGACCGAAGGGCAGTCCATCATGAGGAACTTCGATGACAGCTTGCAGGCCGTGGAGGCGGCGCACGAGATACTTCCGGTCCCGACCCAGGAGCCGGCCAAGCCAACTAGCGAGACGACGCCTTCGGTGGGGCCCGGCGCCGCTTGCTCGGCGACAGCTTCTCCGGCCGTGGGCTCCACCCCGAGCATCATGGTCATCACTTCATTGGTGGCCTGCTCGATTTCCTTGACAATCTCTTCTGGGTACATTGTATTCCTCTCAGGTTCCGACCCGACAGTGTCATCCTGCGTGGGTCGGATCAGGTGCATTTCAGTACAGTCCGGCGAGCTTGTTCTTGATCTGCTCCGCTGTGAATGGTTTACGGACATAGCCGGCGGCGCCCAGTTCGACCGCCTCCATCACCTTGGCCTTGCTTCCTTCCGTTGTCACCATCACCACCGGAACGTCTTTGTTCGCCCCATCCGCTTTCATGTGCCGCAGGAATTCCAGCCCATCCATGTTCGGCATGTTGATGTCGCTCAATACCAGCCCAACGCTGTTCTGCTCCAGCGAGGCGAGCGCCTCTCGACCGTCTCCCGCCTCGAAGACGTTACCTAACGGGATTTCGGCCTGCATCAACACCCGCTGCAAGATCTTTCGGATCGCGGCCGAGTCGTCCACGATCAGGATATCCAGTGCCATCTGCACTCCTTTCGGCTCCAAGTGCTACGTATTCCTCATCGGACGTCTAAGGCGGTGGTTTAACCGGAATATGAACAGGGTGAGGGATACGGGTAGATCGTAAAACGGTTGTCAGTTGAAAGGGTCACACCCCGGAACTGGACGACAGCACTGTTGCTCGTAGTCCGATATGGGAACATGTACTCCGTGCATGCGAGTTCGCCGGGGGCGCGGGCACTTGAAGAGCCGATATGGAGGCGGCCAGAGAACCCGGGGATGTGACGCAAAGCTTTTGTCACACATTGCGCAAATTAAATATTTCTATTGTTTTCTATTGTTTACAGAAAACATTTCCGGAGACATTTGGTGCGCTTCCTCTACTATATGGTCAGAAATGGCAACTTCGGAAAAGATACTATCCACTGCGGACCTTCTTGAGGTCGACGAGTATCCGGCGCTCAAGATCCTGGACCGGACCGATGAGGTCTTCCTTGAGGCGTTCTGCGAACTACTCGACATCGAGGGGCGGCGAAGCGGCGACCCGATCCTCGTCTTTCCAACCGGGCCGGTCACCTACCACTGATCGACCTCGGAGGGTGGGCGGGCCGACCGGGAAGAATGCGCATCAGCACCGGTACGATTCGACCTTGTCGGTCCGCGCAAGCTTCAAGGACCGCCCGCCTCAAAGTCCCACTCCGAATATTCCCCTACATGCAGCGGCAGGCCGGGGCCATTGAGCATCGCCCGAATCCGTCCTGGCATGAGCAATCCCTCGACCTTTACGTAGTCCTCGTAGCGGAGATCGCCGACGGCGAATGGTCCATAAGCGGTCACCGTGAGAATCACCCGCTGCAGCCGTCCGGTCTCCCGATCGAAAAAGGCCCAATAGCGATCCTCGGAAGTATCGCCGACGCCGGGAGGGAAGGTGACGAGCACTTTGTTGTAGCGGGAATCGGCCCCGAGATACTCGATTCTCGCACCGCCATCGAGGAACTTAAATGGCAGCAGCGTTATGTAATGGGTCCGCGGCAGAGCGAACTCGCCTTTCCAGTCGAGCGCGGGCGGTTGCCCGCCGGCCGAGTACTCCGCCAGTAGTTGCCGATCGCGGTAGAGAAAAATAGAATTCGCGTGACGGTCGAACCAAATCCCGGCGGCGCCGGTATGCAGCCAGAGCTTCATCTTTGCGTCTACCGGGTTCTGCGGCCAGGGGCTGAACGGCGCGAATAGCTTCGACCAGTTCTCGTGGTACCGGAACGTAACCGTATCGAAAGATCGCCAGCGGTCAACGCCTCCATGAGCCTTGACGGCCCGTTTTACGACCATCGTTCCATCAGAGCGCTGCCACCCAAGCGTATTGCCGGGCGGGGTACAGCCGATGGTCACGATACCGAGGCAGATCGAGGCCCACTTCCGCCAGCGTCCACCGGATCCAATGCTCAGTTTTCGCGCGGCCATGAAGCTGCTCGACAATAATCCCTTTCTTGTCGATGATACGCGCTCGGGATGGCGCGCCGGTTCAAGCCGGCAGTGCTGGAGGCTTTATGCGCTGGATCTCAGCCGGGCTCGTCGCCGTTTTTGTCACCGTCGGCTTCGCTCAGAAAGCCGTGATCATTCGTCCCGCTGAAATCGACCTCGACATCGGCCTGCTGGCCCCGCGCACGCGCGAACCGAAGGTGAAGCTCGCCACCGAGGGCATGACCGACGACGGCTGGTATCGGCTGGGAAGGATCGCGGTCGGACCCAGGTCCTACTGGAAAGCGGCGTCTTCCGATTCACCGGGAGCCCGCGCTAAAGCAACGGACCGCAATCGCCGATCAAGCACCCATAGATGCGCAACGCGACTCACGGGAATTGCGGTCTGTCCAGCCTGGCGGGCTCATCATTCCCCGGCTGGAGGCGCTGGGTCGTACCGTCTCTCAGCGACTGCCTCCTGGCGGCGCTCCTGGTCTGGCTGCTGGTGGTGACATCATCTTCAGGCGCCAGCGGACTGTTGAGCGATGCGGGCGCGGGGGTCCACATCCGAACCGGCGAGTGGATACTCGACGAGGTGCGCGTACCGCGGGAGGACATCTTCTCTTTCAGCCGTCCGGACGCGCAGTGGTTCGCCTGGGAATGGCTCAGCGACGTGGGTATGGCGCTTGCTTACCGGACGTGGGACCTCCCGGGCGTCGTCGTGATCGCGGCCGCCCTGATCTGTCTGACATTTCTGATATCGATCCGGCATATGCTCTGGCGCGGCGGCAATGCTCTCGCTGTCGTGCTGGTGGTTCACCTGGGCATCGCGGTCTGCTCGACCCACCTGCTGGCCCGGCCTCACGTGTTCACGCTGTTATTGATGGCCGGTTCCTGGTGGCTGCTGGATCATGACCGCCACCGCCCAACGCCGTGGGTCTGGGTGCTCATCCCAGTCACGGCGCTATGGGCGAACCTGCACGGCGGATTCACCGCCCTGATCGTCACCCTGGCGGCCCTGGGCGTGGGCACGCTGATCGAATCGGCACTGGACCCGGCCCGGAAAGCGGCCAGGCGGCGGGGCGCTCTCCGCTACGCCGGTCTCCTCGCCGGCTGCCTCGGCGCGTCACTGGCAAACCCTTATGGATATGATCTCCATCGGCACCTGGCTCAATATCTCCGGTCGGAATGGATTCGCAGAATCGTGCTGGAGTTCCAGGCCCCGAAGTTCAACAGCAGTGGCGGCGCCTATCTGGAGATGGTTCTGTTCGCCGCTATCGGGGTCGGCCTGTTCTTGCTGTGGAAGCGGCAGGTAGCTTCGGCGCTGGTCATTTTGGGATGGGCGCACGCCTCGCTTCACTCGGTACGCCACTTCACCATTCTCTATATCGTGCTGGCGCCGGCATTGACCGCGGTCCTGATGGATCTTTGGCGGACGGCCGTCGAGCGGCGGAGACGGGGCCTGCTCGGAATTCTGTATGCCCTCGGAAATGACCACCAGCGAGGCCTGGCCCGCAACAGTACGCTCCTGCCGGCGTTGGTGGTCATTCTTCTTACCGGCATTGCCGGATCGTATGTTCCTCGGGATTTCCCGGCGGGCCGTTATCTGGCGGCTCCAATGTCAGCTCAAGCGGATTCGCTTGCCTCCGGCAGTCTGTTTACGACTGACTACTGGGCGGACTATCTGATCTACCGTAACTACCCCTTCCAGCGTGTCTTTCTTGACGGCCGAACGGATTTCTTCGGCCAGGCCATGGCCCAGGAGTACCTCACCCTTCTAAACGCTTCACCCGGCTGGAATCAACTCGTCGAGCGGTATGAGTTCGATCGCTTCCTGCTGCCCGCGGCATCCCCCCTGGCGGAGGCTCTGCGGTTCCAGTCCGGCTGGCAGGCTCACGAATTCGAACCCGGCATTGTCCTCTATGAGCGGAGCGAAAGACCCGCTTCCGGCCTGACTGCAAATCGATCCTGGTAACCTCGCTGAAAAGACAGTGAACCGCCGCTAGATGAAATAACCCAGAAATGCGACACCGGCATGGAAAGTGAAGTTATCCTGGTCCGGCGCCGCGGTGACGCATCAATAGTCGCGTTCTGGAGCCTCCCGGCGCTTTCCAGCGGGTTGTGCATCCACACCTCCTCCTGCGTGATGAATCCCGGTTGCCAGTCGACGCGTTGCGTCAGCCTGACGTATCCGGTTAAGCGTCCCAGTTTGGTCGGCGTGCGACCGCCCTCGACTAGAGCGAATATAGACGGTCCATCTCGCGGCGTCGAGATTTTAGTGGGGGGCGGTGAAAGAGGGCCGGCCCAAGGATCGCACGCATCCAAGGGCCGGATTTGCCACGGCTATTTCAACGTCAAGCCGGAAAGGGCCGCTGGTGAAGCTTCTGTCGCGTTGGTTACTTTGACCCGCTGTCGGCCGGCTCTGTGCCGGCCCCTTTTTCGATGATGCTCATCATCTGGCTCCTCAGCTCCTGTTTCTTAGCCGCGTAGGCTTCGTTCTGGGCCAGGTTGTTCCACTCATACGGGTCGTTCTGATGGTTATAGAGCTCTTCGCTGCCGTCCCGGTAGAGGACATACCGCCAGTCCTTGGTTCGATAGGCGTAGGTCTGCTGGTCGAGATCTTCTTTGTCGACGCCGACTCCCAGCACCATGAAGGCTCCATCCGGACCCTCCCAGTTCGAGAATTCCGGGTCCTTCAGGAAGGGACGGACGCTGAATCCGTCCAGGCTCGCGCCGGCTTCGTTCTTGACCGTGCTGCCCTTCAAGTCGCAGAAGTCGACAAGGGTCGGATAGATGTCGATCAGGGAGACCGGATGGTTCACCTCGGAGCCGGGGGTTCCCTCGCCCGGCGCGCGAATGATGAACGGTACGCGCGTGCTTTCTTCCCAGGGGGAGTTCTTGAACAGGTACTCCTTTTCTCCCATGTTCCAGCCGTGGTCGCTGGTGAACAAGACGATCGTGTTGTCCTTGAACCTGCTGTTGTCCAGCGCGTCGAGCACAACACCGATCTGCTCATCCACAAAAGCGATACAGGCCAGATACGCCTGCAGGAAGTGCTTCAGGCCGATTTCGATATCCGAATAGGATTCCTTGATGGTCCGGTAGTACCGGGGTCCTTTCCTGTCAGAGGGAAGGTTGTCCCTGTAGTAAGTGTCCTCGACGTCGTCTTCCTTGATGGGCTCCAGCTTCAGTTCCTCGATGGGGAACATGTCGAAGAACCGTTTGGGCGCGTACAGGGGAGTATGCGGCCGGACGAAGCCGACTCCCAGGAAGAAAGGCTGGTTGTCATCACGGGTCTCCAGTTCGCGGATTTTCCCGGCCGCCCATTGTGCGTGCATCTCATCGGGCGTCAGGTCGCGGTTATCCTCGTCCAGATAGTTCATTCGTTCCCCACCCTGGGAATAGATCCAGCCTGATTCGCGGCCGGGGAACCTGGGAACATCGGACAGCGGGGCGAACGATCCATCGACGTGGCCGATGCTCCGAAACGGCTCCGGAACCGAAGGATGCCCGACCAACTCCTTGCCGTCGTAAGCAAATGGACCGTAATTGTTAATGTCGACCCCGGGATCGTCCCAAAGGTGCTTCCGGTTATTGTGCAGGAGCTTGCCGCTGCCCGCCACCAGGTATCCATTTTCCCTGAAGTACTCCATCAGGAGCTTGTTGTTCTTGAGGACCGGCTGCTTATCGTGAGGCGTCCAGCCGAAGTCCCTCGACTTATGGGTATAGACACCGGTGAACAAGCTGTTCCGGGAAGGAGAGCAAACCGGCGTATTGCTGTGGGCGTTCGTGAAGACGACTCCGGACGCGGCCAGCTTGTCGATGTTCGGCGATCTGACCTGGGGATGGCCGCCGAAGGCGCCGGAATAGTCGTTCAGATCGTCGCACATGATCAGGAGCACGTTGGGCCGCTGCGCTTCCCGCGTGCCGGCGACGTCGCCGCCCGAACAACCCGCGAGAAGGAGGCCGATCACAAGGTGCGGAATATAGGATTTCAAACTCTGTTTCATGGCACACTCATACTCTATCAGTCCCTTCGACGCAGAGAGCGAAAGCCGAAGTGGCCGGCTCGCGAGCGGCGGGACCATCTACTCGAAGGTATCGGAGCTCGATTCAGGGTCTTCGCCTGAATTCCGCTGACGGCAGTATATACCCGCTACGCGCCCTTCGCTGCTGGACTGCGCAGTAACATGGGGGATGCATTACAGCCGGCCAATCAGAAGAAGCAGAATCTGCGGGCGGACTGAAGGCGTTCCGATGTCGTTCCGGGGGCGCCGTTTCAAACCTCGAGTCACTGCATGCTGGGCCGCCGGCAAAGTGCGAGGCCTCATTGCGGCCATCATCTTTGTGTTCGCGGTTGCGACTACCCCCGCGCCGGCGGCCGGGGAAAGCAAGCCGAATTTCCTGCTCCTGTGCGCCGACGACCTTACTTACACGGATCTCGGCGCCTTCGGCAACCAGGAAGTCCGGACGCCGCACCTCGACAAGCTGGCAAGCCAGGGAATGCGGTTCCACTACTTCTTCAACTCCGCGCCGATGTGCGCTCCAACCCGCATGGCCCTTTACACGGGCATTCACCCGGTGCGAAACGGGGCGCACCCCAATCACAGCTTCGTCTACCCGCATATTCGGAGCATGCCCCACTACCTCGAACCGCTCGGCTACGATGTGGCGCTCATCGGCAAGCGGCACTATCAGCCGAGGGAAAACTTCCCCTTCGAGCATCTCGGGGGCCGGGAGCACGACTCGGGCGAAGACGGACCCGACCTGCACGTCGGCGACGCGCTCGACTACCTGGAAGCGCGGAAAGACCGGCCCTGGGCCATGGTGGTGGCGAACAACCAGCCGCACAGGCCATGGAACCGCGGGGACGCATCGCTGTACGAGCCGGCTGAGCTTACCCTGCCGCCCTATCTGGTCGACACGCCGGAAACCCGCGAGGCCCTGGCTCGGTACTACATGGAGATCACCTACATGGACGCTTTGTTCGGCAGGCTTCTGGATGGGCTCGAACGAATCGGACTGGATGACAACACGTTCGTGACCTTTGTCTCCGAGCAGGGTTCGAACTTTCCACACTGCAAATGGACCTGTTATGACACCGGGCTGCGCTCCTCGGTGATTGTCCGCTGGCCTGGCCACGTGGAACCTGGCTCGGAAACCGATGCGATGGTCCAATACGTGGACATCCTTCCGACATTCATCGAGTTGGCCGGAGGAAATCCCCTCGAGTTCGATTTCGATGGAAAGAGCTTCTCCGGCGTGTTGAGAGGAGAAACCTTGGAGCATAACGACTACGTTTACGGGGTACAGACCTCGCGAGGCATCTATAGCGGTCCGGAGGCATATGGGATTCGCGCCGTCCGCGACCGTCGTTACCGGCTCATCTGGAACCTCAATTATGAGAGCGAGTTTCAAAACACCGTGACCGAGGGCTTTGCACCTTACCTTTCCTGGGTGAGAAAAGGCGAGGCCGGCGACGCATTCGCCCGCGAGCAGGCGAACCGCTACCGGAAGCGTCCGGAGTACGAACTATACGATCTCCAAAACGACCCTTTCGAGATGCGGAATCTCGCCGGGGATCCCGGCCTGTCCGGCATCGAACGAAGGCTGAGAGCCAGGCTCGTCGCCTGGATGGAACAGCAGGGCGACCAGGGAAAAGCCACTGAGGCAGCGGCGAAACAACGGCAGCGGCAGTCAAGGGAGGGCCGACAATAATGGCATCCAGGCCGGCGTCGGGATATTGGTTACAAAACGGGAGCCAGATGGACCAGGCCGGGATGGTCGGGTAGTCTAAGCGTATGGGTAGCATTCTGGTTATCGGCAGTACTGGGAACGTGGGCCGCTCATTGACGGCTGAGCTTGCCGGCGCCGGCGAGCGGGTTCGGGCGGCGACTCGGAATCCTTCGAAATTGCACTCGGCGGATGGAATCGAGCCCGTGCGGTTCGACTACACGGATCCGGACACCTTCACGCCCGCGCTCGAAGGAGTGGATCGCGTCTTCATGATCGGTCCCCCGGAAGCGGCTCCGCAGCGGAACATGATTCGCTTCCTGGAAACGGCGACGCGAAACGAGCGTAAGTTCGTACTGATGACATCCATGGGAACGGAAACCAGCGACGCCGAGCCGCTGCGGCAAGTGGAGATCGCCCTGGAACGCTCGGACATGCCGTATGTCATCCTGCGGCCGAATTGGTTCATGGACAACTTCCATACTGCCTGGCTTGTGCCGATCCGGGATCGTGGCGTGATCCCGCTTCCCGCCGCCGGCGCGCGCACGTCGCTGATCGACTCTCGCGATATAGCTGCTTCAGCGGCGGCGGCGCTGCGGACCGACCGCTTCGACAGGAGTGCATTCACGCTGACCGGACCCGAGTCGCTGACGTATGAAGAAGCAACGACAACTCTCTCGAAGGCCGCGGGACGGGACATCCGCTATGTCGCGGTCGATGACGAATCCTTTATCAAGTCGTTCACGGATGCCGGCGCACCCGCCGAACTTGCCCGCTATTTAGCCACGTTGTTTGTATATGTTCGCAATGGGGCGACAGCCCCCGTATCGCCGGCTGTCGAGCAGATTACCGGGCGGAGCCCGCGCACGCTTGCCCAATATGCGCGGGACCACGCTTGGGCATGGACAACGGCGGCGGCCGCCGGGACTTCTACCACGGGCTGCTAGTAGCGGGATCACCCGGCGTTATAGGGTGTCGTCCCGAGCCCTGGTCTCCCCCAGCGTGAAGCAGAAGGTCGCTCCCTGTCCGACTTCACCCTCCGCCCACACGCGTCCGCCGTGTTTGCGGACGATGCGCTGCACGGTCGGCAAACCGATGCCGGTTCCCTCGAATCGTTCCGACGCGTGGAGGCGCTGGAATGGCTGGAACAGCCTGTGGGCCTGGTTCATGGGAAACCCGGCGCCGTTATCCCGGACAAAATAGACCGCTTCATCGTCGGCCCTTTCCATCCCGACTTCGATCCTCGCATGGCCGTCCTTCTCCCGGGTGAACTTCCAGGCATTATCGAGAAGATTTTGCAGGAGGCCCTGCAGCAGGCGGGCATCGCCATCCACGACAATGCCCGGATGGATCACGAACTCGACCTCCCGGTCCGGGGCGGATTCCTGAAGCCCCTCCGCCACCGTGCGCGCGATGCGGCTCAGGTC
>CAYLSS010000033.1:7986-12043 GCA_964385765.1 uncultured Solibacteraceae bacterium | reverse complement strand
CAACCAGCACGCGCTGAAACGTCTTCTCGGTTGGTGCCCCGTCATTATCAAACAACACCTTCACGCTTTCTTCAGATTCCTCCATGCCGGCTACCTTCGTTTCCAGGTGGATCGCCTCGAACTCCTGCTCCAGCCGCTTGGCCAGTGGCTTCACCAAGTCGTCGTCGGCGTTCGGCATCAGGCTCGCAGTCATCTCCGCCACCGTGACTTTGCTGCCGAGAGCGGAGTAGACCATCCCAAGTTCCAGACCGACGTAACCGCCGCCAACCACGAGCAGCGACTCCGGAATATCTGGCAGTTCCAGGGCCATCGCCGAATCCATGATCCGGCCATTTGCGCGAAACTCCATGTCGGGCAGTTCGATCGGCCGTGAACCGGTAGCGATGATGGCGTGTTCGAACTCGAGGGCGTCGGGGATCTCATCCGCGCCTTCCGCGGCTTCCAGGTTGAGCCGGTTGTCACTCTCGAATCGGGCCGTAGCCTGGTATAGCTCGATCTTGCGCTTCTTGAATATCGACTCCAACCCCTTTGTGAGCCCGCCTACGACCTTGTCCTTCCACTCCCGCAGGCGCTGCAGATCGACCTCGGGCTCCTCGAACGCCAATCCCGCCGCCCGCGCTTCCCGCGTCATGTGCAACAACTCTGTCAAGTGGAGGAGCGCCTTCGAGGGAATGCAGCCGCGCAGCAGACAGACGCCGCCCGGACGCTCTTCCTGGTTCACCACCGCGACATTCAGGCCGAGATCGGCGGCGCGAAAGGCGGCGGCGTATCCTCCCGGCCCGCCGCCGATCACCACTACCCCGGTTTCTGTTGTCAGACTTCCCATTACCATGTTCGGCCCCCCTAAACAGCCAGCAGGAACGACTCCGGATCGGACAGCATTCCCGTAATATGGGCGACGAAGCGAGCGGCATCGGCCCCGTCGTTCACCCGGTGGTCAAAGGCCAGACAAAGCGGCAGATGGAAGCGCGGAACGATCTCGTAATTGTCGAGGTCGCCCTCGATGACGGGCTCGAGCGCGGCTTTGGCCAGCCCCAGGATAGCGACTTCCGGATAGTTGATGATAGGGGTGAAGGAGGTCCCTCCGAGCGGCCCCGGATTGGTTACCGTAAAGGAACCGCCCTCCATGTCTTCACGCTTCAACTCCCCCTCGCGGGCCCGTTCGGCAAGGGCCGCAAGCTCTTTCGAGAGCTCCTGGATGCTCTTGCGGTCGACATCTCGCACTACCGGCACGACGAGGCCCTGCTCCGTGTCGACCGCCACGCCGATGTGACAGTAATCCTTCAATATGAGCTCGCCCGCTTCCGGATCCAGGCTGGCGTTGAACCGCGGAAACTCGCGAAGCGCCGCGGCCGCGGCTTTCAGAACAAACACCGTAACCGAAAGCGAAGCTTCCTCCGACTCCAGCTTCTCCTTGCTGCTCTGCCGGAATTTCTCGAGTTCAGTGATGTCGGCGACATCCCGGTGCATCACGTGCGGAATCTGCGACCAGGCCAACGCCATCTGTTTCGCGGTGGCCCGGCGGATGCCCCGCAGCGGCTCCCGCCTGACCTCGCCCCATTGGCTGAAGTCGGGCAGCGGAGGAACCTCGGCCAGCGCCGGCATCCCGCGTTTCGTTTCTTCGGGCGCCTCCTTTTCTTTCGGCTCCGCCTTCTCCTCTGCCTCACCCGCGAACCTCTGGACGTCGTCCGAGGTGACCCGGCCGCCGGGTCCGCTGCCTTCGACTTGGCGGAGATCGACGCTGAGTTCGCGCGCAATGCGGCGGGTCGCCGGAGAGGCCGGCACAGGCCCCTCGGACGGCTCTTTTTCTTTTTCTTTTTCTTTTTCTTCGCGAGGTTCTTCTTCCGGCTCCTTCTCCTTGGGCCGGGCCTTCTTATTCGGCGCAGCTTTTTTGTTCTTCGCCCTGGCTTTCTTCTTCGAGGCTTTCTTGTTCTTTTCCTTCTTGGCCTTTTCTTCCTTGGACTCTTTCTTCTCGGGCTCGCCGTCGCTGAAGGTGATGAGCAGGTCGCCCACCTCGACTACGTCGCCTTTTTTCACGTGGATTTTCTCGATGGTCCCGCTGAACGGCGACGGAGCCTCAGTGGCCGCTTTGTCGGTTTCGACTTCAAATACCGGCTGGCCCTCTTCGACGCGGTCCCCCTCCGATACCATGACGTCGATGATTTCGCCTTCGTGGATCCCTTCGCCGGGGTCTTGAAACTTGAATTCCTTCGCCATGCTCTACCCCTGGTCGCTGATTGCGTCCCTCATGCCCGCAAGAATGCGCTCGACACTCGGCAGATAAGCCTGCTCGCGCGCGAAGTACGGAACATTCACGTCGTACCCGGTCACCCGCCGGACAGGGGTCTCCAGGTAATAGAACGATTTCTCAACGAGCCTGGCGATCACTTCCGCCCCCGGCCCGAAACTGCGATGCGACTCGTGAACGACTACCCCGCGCCCAGTCTGGCGCAATGATTCGGTGAACTTCTTGTCGTCGAGCGGGGAGATGGTAAGCAGATCGATCACCTGTGCTTCGGCGCCGTCCTCTTCGGCGAGCTTTTCGGCGGCTTTCAACGTGCGGTGCAGCATTGCTCCGTAGGCGACCGCTGTCAGATCGCCACCTTCGCGCACCACGCGGGACTCGCCGAGCGGCAGCGTCTCCTCCTCTTCTGGAACCTCTTCCTTGAAGGCCCTGTAGACCGCCTTGGGCTCGAAGAAAATCACCGGGTCCGGATCGCGGATCGCGCTGACAAGAAGAGCCCGCGCGTTGCGGGGACCGGACGGAATCACCATCTTCAGGCCGGGCACTTGCGCGTAGATGGCCTCCTTGCTCTCGGAATGGTGCTCCAATGCATGGACGCCGGCTCCGTAGGGCATCCGCGCGACCATCGGGACGGTATATCGGCTCCGCGATCGCCAGCGCATGCGCGCCGCGTGGGACTCCAACTGGTGGATGGCGAAGTAGCTGAATCCCGAGAACTGAAGTTCGCAGACCGGTCGCAGGCCATAGATGGCCATGCCGATCGAGCTTCCGACGATGACCGATTCGGCCAGCGGGGTATCCATGACTCGTTCTTCGCCGAACTTGTCATATAGACCCTTGGTGACCCGAAACACCCCCTCGTCGACGCCGACGTCCTCGCCGAGCACCAGTACGCTATCGTCTTTCTCCATCTCCTGGTGGAGCGCCAGGTTGATCGCGTCGATCATGTTGAGCTCAGGCACTCTCTCCACCTCCCCTCTCTTTTAGGAACCGCTTCAACTGTTCGCGCTGTTCTTCGAGGTAAGGAGGCATCTCGGCCAGGCAATGGTCGAAGATCACGAGCGGATCATCCAGCTCTTTCATCTTCTCCTGCGTCTCCTTCCAGGCCGCATCGATCTCCTCCTCGATCTCTTTCTCCAGCGACTCGATCTCGTCCTCCGAAAGCAGCTTCTTTCGGCTGAGATATCGCTGGAAGCGCGGAATCGGATCGCGCCGCTGCCATTCCTTTAACTCCTCTTCGTCCCGGTACTTCGACGGGTCGTCGGCGGTGGTATGGACTTCGAGCCTGTAGGTCACGAATTCGATCATCGTCGGCCCTTCGCCGGATCGCGCCCGCTCCAGTGCTTCTTGCGTCGCCACGTAAGAAGCCAGCACGTCGTTGCCGTCCACCTGGACGCCGGGGATGCTGTAGGCGAGCGCTTTCTGCGCGAGCGTTTTGGTCTTTGTCTGGTGCTCCCGCGGTATGGAGATCGCCCACTGGTTGTTCTGACAGAGGAAGAGTGCGGGAATCTTGAACACCCCTGCGAAATTCAGCGTCTCGTGGAAATCGCCCTCGGATGTGGCGCCGTCTCCGAAATACGTGATTACGACTTTCTTCTCCTGGCGGTACTTCATGCCATAGCCGATGCCGCCGGCATGAGGAATCTGGCTTGCCACAGGAACCGCGATCGGAAGGTCATTCTGATCTTCGGGAATCTCGCCGCCCTCGTTGTAGCCGGCGTTATAGAGCAGCAACCCGCTGAGCGGCGTGCCGCGCCAGATGGCGACAGCGGTCTCGCGGAAGGCGGGAACCGTCCAATCTTCTTTGTCAAG
>CAYLSS010000033.1:0-7976 GCA_964385765.1 uncultured Solibacteraceae bacterium | reverse complement strand
ACCGACTTGCGCGGCCTCCTGACCCTTCAGGGGAGCGAACGTGCCAATGCGCCCCTGCCGCTGCAGCGACAGCATTCGCTCGTCGAACCGTCGCGCCAGCAGCATCGTCCGGTGCATGTCCCGGAGCGTATCGTCCGGAACGGATGGCTCGAGTTCCTCATCCAGCTTGTCGTTTTCATCGAGGATGGAGAGGTAGTCGATCTCTCCCGGCAGTTCAATTTTGGTTCTTGGCATCGCACTCCATTGGGCAGCCTGTGGAAATGGTCATGAACCGGTGCACCGCAAGCGTGAGCCAGAGGTCGGTTCATGGCGGTTCTGATCTTCTAATGGCTGCCTAGGCGACTTCGTCACTCGGCCGCCGTTTCACAGGAGTTCCGCCATGGCTGGTAAATCGATGCAGGCATCCGACGACGCGGATCTGGTTTCGGACAGTCCACGGGCGGGGAGAGATGTCAGCAGAGACGTCGTCAGGATGAGAAAGAGGGTTAAGCTGTACAGCCGACTGAGAAGTGGCGCGCCCGGAGGGACTCGAACCCCCGACCTGCTGGTTCGAAGCCAGACGCTCTATCCGACTGAGCTACGGGCGCTTGATTTGTAGCGTAACACGACTCCGCGGCGAGTCGCTATCATCACAAATGTGGGACTCACCGGCGCAGGTCGCGAAGTCGAGATCAAGCTGCCGCTGCCCGATGCCGTCACCGGACGCCGGCTGCTCGAGCAGTTGGGTTTCGTCGTGAGGAAGCCTCGATTCTTCGAATCGAATGTGCTGTACGACACTCCAGAACAACGTCTGCGGTCCGAAAGTAAGATGCTCAGGATCCGTCAGGCCGATAATCAGACTATCCTCACCTATAAAGGACCCGATGAGCCTGGCCGGCACAAGATCCGCGAAGAAATCGAACTCAACCTCTCCGATGGCACGCGCTTCGCGGAAGTCCTCAGTCGCCTTGGAATGTCCCCGCTGTTTCGTTACGAGAAATTCCGCACCGAATACTCTCCGGCGGACGGGGCCGGGCTGGCGCTGCTCGACGAGACTCCAATCGGCGTCTTCCTCGAACTCGAAGGTCCGGCCGAATGGATCGATCGGACAGCACAGCTTCTGGGTTTCGCCGAGGCCGACTACGTTCTGTCGAGCTACGGCCAGTTATTCCTGGAGGCTGTCCGTGAAGCGCCGGAAGCTCCGGCTGAAATGGTGTTCCGGGATCGAGGCGAGACGGGCTGATTAAGAGGTTTTACTTAGTTCTGAGTCAAAGATGCCTTAAGTTTTTCGAATTCAATTGTTTTCTTTGTGTTCCAAGAGTAAGCTCGAAAGTGAAGTGAATGGCATGAGAAGAGGTGTATAACGAGATGATCATCAGCGCACTCATCATCGTGGTGTCAGTGGTGTTGTTCTGCTACTGGTTTCGCTACACCTGTGTTCTGATCCTCAACACGAGAACGACGAAAGACTTCTCCGAGGAGATCGCCGCCGCCAACAACCTGCAATTCGCGGAGGTGCAGGCGCAGTTGTCGGCCTCATCCGTGGCTGAACTGGACCGCGTCCAGCAATCGCTCGAACGCGACTATCGGGTAGTCACCAATCTCCTCAAAAAGGCGGGCGACGTTCAGGTTGGAGAAGATTCGCTCGAGGAGATCATGCTTCGTCTGGATTTCCAGGCGATGAATGCTCTGTACAGCATGTCCCGTCATTTCTCGGGTTCAGGCGCCCGCGGCGCGCTAGACGAAATGAGCCAGATTGTGGCTCATTTCGCGAATGTTTGCGGCGAGCGGGCGATGGAATCGACCCAGGCATAGCGAAGACCTTGTTACGAAACACAGCGACCAGCCTGGCTGCTGTGTTTCCGTTCGCTTCCCCGCCTAGAATAGAAGTGTGACTTCCGAGCATAAGCTGCAAGAATCGGTATCCCGACTCAACGCTGTCCGTGAAGAGATCGGCAAAGTGATTGTGGGACAGCAGAGCGCCGTTGATGGTGTCTTGATCTGTCTGCTGGCCGGAGGACACGTGCTGCTCGAGGGGGTGCCGGGTCTGGGCAAGACCACGCTGCTCCGGACTTTGGCTCGCGTGCTGCACCTGAAGTACTCGCGCATCCAGTTCACCCCGGATCTGATGCCGGCCGATATTGTAGGCAGCATGGTCATCGAAACCGACGACCGGGGCGGCAAGTCGTTCCGCTTTCAAAGGGGCCCGATCTTCGCGCACCTGGTTCTCGCCGACGAGATCAACCGGGCGACGCCCAAGACACAGTCGGCGCTCCTCGAGGCCATGCAGGAGAAAACGGTCACCAGCGGCACAACGAGCCACGAACTCGAACGGCCGTTCCTCGTCATGGCGACACAGAATCCCATCGAGATGGAAGGCACCTATCCGCTGCCCGAGGCGCAACTCGACCGGTTTCTGATGAAGGTCGTGGTCGACTACCCTTCCCGGGAGGAACTCAATACCATCGTCGAGCGAACCATCCAGCGGGAGGAGACCGAGATCAGCACCGTCATGAACCGTGATGAGATCCTCGATTTGCGCGCAATCTGCCGGCAGGTGCTCGTCGCTCCCCACGTCCAGGACCTGGCGATCGATCTGGTGATGTCCACGCAGCCCGAAAGTCCCCAGGCTCATCCCCTGGCAAAGAAATACATCCGCTATGGCAGTTCGCCAAGAGGAGCTCAGGCGCTCGTCGAGTGCGGCAGGATTCTGGCTTTGATGAGAGGGAGACTGAATCTGAGCGTTGACGACATCCGGGAATTGGCGCCCGCAGTACTCCGGCATCGAATGATCCTGAACTTCGACGCTCATGCCGACGGGCAGACATCGGACACCATTCTAAGGGAACTGGTACACTCCGCCGCCGCGGTCTAGTCGTCGTCGATGGCGACTTATACTAAGAGATAGGAATCCCCAGTTCGTTTATCCAGAGTGTGTAGTTGCCTGAAGAACCTCTCATTGACAAAGGCCTCTTAGAGAAGCTGGAACGGCTGACCATACGGTGGCAGAAGTCATTCCCCGGACTAGTCGGAGGCCACACGGCCTCCCGCTATCCGGGCCCCGGGCTGGAATTCCTCGAACACCGGAACTTCTACCATGGCGATGATTTGCGGGCGGTGAACTGGCGCGCCTACATGAGGTTCGAAAAGCTGTTCATGAAGATGTTCCACGTCGAGCCGCGGATTCCAGTTCGGTTGCTGCTCGATATCAGTCTGTCGATGGCGACCGCGCAGGGATCCAAGTTCGACTGTGCCCGGCGGCTCGCTGCCGCTCTCTGCTATATCGGACTCGTCCGGCTTGACTCGCTCGTTGTCTTCCCGTTTCATGACCGGCTCGACGACGCGTTCATCTGTTCGGGCGGGCGGCACAGTTTTGGTCCCACGGCGGATTTCCTTTCCGCGCTCAAGCCGTCCGGCGCCACCCGTCTCAACGACGTTGTCAGAAGCTTCACGGAGAAGCACCGCCAGCGTGGCCTCCTGATCGTGATCTCAGACTTTCTGGGCGAAGAGGATTTCACCAAGCCGCTCGAACTGCTGGCGAGCTTCGGGCATGAGCTGTGCCTGCTGCAGGTGTGGGATGAGGCCGACAGGGTACCGCCCTGGAGCGGCCGGCTCGAGCTGGTTGATGCGGAGTCCGGAGCCACTCGGGTTCTGGAGATCGACAACCAGGCCCGGCAGGCTTATACCGAGGCGTTCGATGTCCATGCCCGGACTCTCGAGAGGATCGCCGCTTCAAGCAACGGGCGTTTCGCCGGGTTGTCCACGGCCGAGAGTCTGGAGAGCGCACTATTCGGCCCCATCGCCAGGGTAGGAGGGCTGCGCTAGGTGTTTCTGGCGAACCTTGCTCTGGCGCAACTGATCGCCCTCTTCGGTGCAGTCGCGGCGATCATGGTCGCCCTCTACCTGCTGGATCGCAGCCGGCGCCGGCTCGTCGTGCCAAGCCTTCAGTTTTGGCGCAATGCCTCACGGCCTATCCCCCAGAGGAGATGGCGGATTCGCGAGCCGATTTCGCTGCTGCTCCAGTTGCTTGGCATCCTGCTCCTGTTGTTGGCCGTGGGACAGCTTCGCCTTGGAAGCGTCCCCGACACACCGCGGGATCACGTCCTGCTTCTCGATACGTCGGCCTGGATGGCGTCCCGCGGGGGAGATGCCACCCTGATGGAACTGGCCCGGGAAGAGGCGCTGGCTTACATCCGGGAACTGCCGGCCCGCGACCGCGTGATGTTGATCCGTGCCGGCGTCCCGCCCCTTCCGGTTACTGGTTTTGAGAGCGATCGCCGACTCCTCGAGGAGGCGATTCAGGGCTCGGCGCCGGACAGCGGCGCGCTGGATATAGCCGGAGCCCTCGACACAGCGGATCGGATCCGGTCGGCTCACTCCCGCCGTCCGGGCGAGATCGTGTATGTGGGCGCTGGACGCACAACCGGTGAACAAACGTCCGGATCTTCGCCGACGAATCTGCGTTATCTGCCGGTTGGCGACTCCGGGGCCCTGGACAACGTAGGATTGCAGCGAATCGGGCTCCGTCATTCGGTCGATGATTGGCGGGAGTGGGACGTCTATGTCGCTCTCAAGAACTATGGCGCCAGCGTTCGGGACCTGCAGGTCTCGGTTCAGTTTGCCTCGTCGCCGGCCGCTTACCGGGAAGTGCGGCTGGCCGCAGGCGGAGAGACGGAGTTCAGCTTCCCGCTCCGCTCCCGGGCGGCTGGTACGCTCGAAGTCCGGCTGTTCCCCGATGACTCCTTGTCCGACGACAACTACGCCGCCGTCCGGCTGCCGCCGCGGGATCCCGTTCAAGTGGCTGTCTACAGCCGGGCTCCTGACCGCTGGCGCCCCCTTTTGACCGCGAGTCCCATGGTGCAGGCGGACTACAGGCCTCCGGGGAGCGGAGCCGCCGACGAAGCGGATCTGTACATTATCGATCGTTGTGCGCCGGGGTTCGTCCCGGAGAGGAACGCGATCTGGATTCTGCCGCCCGCCGAGGTGTCGCCGGTCGAGTTCGGCTGGCGGCGCGGCGAAGCCGAGATCGTGCGGTGGGACCGGGATCACCCCGTCACGACGGGCCTGCGTACCCAGGACCTTACCCTCGGAACGGCTAGCGGTCTGGAGGTAGGGGAAGGCGACGAAGTGCTGGCCGAGACCGGTGAGGGAGCTGTCGCCATAGCGCGACCCGGGCGGATCGTCGTTTTGGGTTTCGATCCCCTGGAAGCGGCTACCCGCTACGAACTGGCGGCGCCATTGCTGATTGCCAACGCCATCCGGTGGGTGAAGCCTGACGTGTTTCGGCAGTGGGAGCTGACCGCCGGACCTCCGGGCGCCATCTCGGCCGCCGTCGGCGCGATTGATGCGGAAGACTCCATCAGTGTCGCCTATGAGGACGGCGAACAGCTTCCCTTCGCGGTGGACGGAGAAACGCTCCACTTCTTTGCGGGGCGGCCGGGGATGGTTCGAATCACGACTCCGAGCCGCGAGATCGTCTACTCGCTCAATCTGCCTCACGTGGCCGGGAGCGTGTGGGATCCGCCGGCGGAAGCCGCGCGCGGTCTGCCCGGGGCGTCGGTGGCAGGAGGCTCGTACGCCGAAGTGTGGTACTGGCTGGCGCTGGCTGGAGCGCTCTGCCTATTGTATGAATGGCTTCGATATGGCCGCCGGAGAACGGCCGCGGAGGCGCCGAGCATCCCATGACTTTCGACCGTATCTGGATATTGTTGCTACTGCCGCTACCGCTCGCCTGGGCATTCTGGGAATGGAGACAATTCGGCTCCCGAACCAGGCTCGTGCTGAAGACTCTGACGCTCCTGCTGGTTTTGCTCGCCATCGCGGAGCCGGTGATTCCCACGTGGGACACGAAGATTGCTGTCGCAATTCTTGCCGATACCTCCGCCAGCGTCTCGGAAAAGGATCTCGAAAGGGCCTCGGAAATCTCCGGCGCCATTGAGCGGGGCCGCGGCCGCCATCTGGTGCAGGTGATGCCCTTCGCGCGGGGAACACGAAAAACGGAGCCGGCAGAGTACAGGGAGGGGCGATGGCGCCTGTCGGCGGCAACCGGCGAGCAAGGCCGCGCGACCAATATCGAAGCGGCGATAACCGATGCGATTGCCGCATTGCCGACCCTGGTCGTCCCCCGCATCGTGCTCATCTGCGATGGGAAGGAGAATCGGGGCAGCGCGGTGAGGGCCGCCTGGCAGGCTCGAGAGCTAGGAATACCGATTGATGTCTATCCACTCGAGGGCCGAGCCCGGCCCGAGCTTACGCTCGATTCGGTCAGCTTTCCCGGGCGCGCCTTCGTGGGCGAACAGTTTCCGATCGATATTCGGGCCCGGTCGCCGGCGCCGGTCCGGGGGACGGTGCGCGTGTACGCCGAGGAGACTGAACTGGGCGCCACGAGCGTTCAGCTCGTCGAGGGCGAAAACCACCTCACTGTCCGGGCGCGCCTCAATATGGAAGGCGCTTTCGAGGTCACTGGCGAACTGGAGGCGGAGGGCATGGGATCGGTCCGTTTTGCGCAGGCGGTCACCATTCGCCGCCCACGCCTGCTCTACCTTTCTCAGGACCCTGCCGGCACCGAAGTGCACTTCACCCGGGCCATCGAGTCTGGTGGCTTCGAGATAGAGACCGCGACCGAGGTTCCCGCTGAGGACCTGGCCGACTACCAGTTGATCGTGCTCAACAACTGGAACCTGGAAGGGGTGCCGGAGTCCCGGAAAGAAGCTCTCGAACGGTATGTCCAGCAGGGTGGCGGACTGCTGGTGATCGGTGGCGAGAACAACATCTACATCGACGACCCCGACAAGCGCGAAGACCCGTTGGAACGGACATTGCCCGCCAGGCTGGTCCCGCCCCGCTCGCCGGAGGCCACCTGCGTGGTGCTGATTATCGATAAGTCATCCTCCATGGAGGGCCGGAAGATGGAACTCGCGCGTCTTTCGGCGATCGGTGTGATTGACAATCTGCGGCCTGTCGACCGGGTGGGGGTACTCATCTTCGACAACTCCTTCCAATGGGCGGTCCCGATCCGAAAGGCCGAGAACCGTTCGCTGATCAAGCGCCTGGTGAGCGGTATCACGCCCGACGGTGGAACTCAGATCGCTCCCGCGCTCTCGGAAGCCTACCGCCGCGTTCTTCCGATCCAGGCCACGTTCAAGCACGTTGTCCTCCTCACCGACGGGATTTCAGAGGAGGGTGACAGCATCGAGTTGGCTCAGCAGGCAGCCAATCAAAAGGTGACCATCTCGACCGTGGGACTCGGTCAGGACGTCAACAAGGCCTACCTGGAGAAGATCGCGCTCTTCGCCAAGGGCAAGCCCTATTTTCTGACAGACCCGTCGGGGCTGGCGCAGATTCTGCTCCGCGATGTGATGGAGCATACCGGACAGACGACGGTCGAGAAGGCTGTTGAGCCAAGCGTATTGAAAGAGGCCGAGATTCTGGCATCGCTGAAGTCGGAGGAATTCCCGCCGCTGAAGGGCTATGTCCGGTACGAAAGCAAGCCGACGGCGGAAACTATCCTCGGACTGCCGGATGAAGACCCACTGCTTGTCCGCTGGCAGTATGGTCTCGGACGGGCCGCGGTTTTTACTTCAGACGCCAAGAGTCGCTGGGCTGAACCCTGGGTCTCCTGGCCGGGTTTCGACACCTTCTGGATCAACGTCGTCCGCGATCTGTTGCCGCATGCTGCCGCCGGGGATGCCGAACTGATCTACGATTCGGCCAACGGAGAGCTCATTGCCGACTACCGGTTGGCTTCGTTCCTGGACGAACCGGCCGCGATCCCGGAGATCTTCGTTCTCGGTCCAGACGGCTTTCGCCGGCCCTTGACGGTCAGGCGGATTGCGACGGGCGCCTACCGTGGCCGGGTTCGGATCGGCGATCAACGAGGTCTGTTTCGTGTCAGGACGTTGGAGGAATCAAGGCACTTTCCCGAAACCGGCCTGTACCTGCAGGAAGAAGAACTCAGCGAGTATGGAGCGAACGCGGCGCTGCTCCAGAACCTGGCC
>CAYLSS010000032.1:7426-12044 GCA_964385765.1 uncultured Solibacteraceae bacterium | reverse complement strand
TGACTTCATTGCTGGTGGCCGAGGAGAAGGTCGACCGGGCGGCCCGGGCGAAGATTCGCACCCACAAGCGGCCCATCGCGGAGGGCAGTGAGGAGTGGGACCTGCTCCACCGCAGGTACTACGCCGAGGAGTTGAAGAAGCTCGGCATCGACATGCCAGGGACATGAAGACTCCATCTATCGCCGTCGTCGGCAGTCTGAACATGGATTTCGTGGTGTCGGTAGAGAGTTTGCCAGCGCCCGGCGAGACGGTGCTTGGCTGCGATTTCCAGATGCTGCCGGGAGGCAAGGGCGCAAACCAAGCCTGCGCGGCAGGCAAAGCGGGCGGAGACAGGGTCCATGTCCGGATGATCGGGCGAGTCGGCCAGGATGTTTTCGCGGACCATCTGAAGGCGAGCCTGGCCGCGGCGGGAGTGGACGTCAGCACGGTTCACGCGACCAAATCGGCCCCGACGGGGGTCGCCCAGATCTGGGTGGACCGGGCGGGCCAGAATTCGATCGTGGTCGCCGCCGGCGCGAACCACGCGCTGCGAAAGAACGAGACCGAGCCGATGCGGGCTCTGTTCCGCGAGACAAGCTTCGTCCTGTTTCAGCTCGAATCGCCGCTCGACACGGTGACAGCGGCGCTTCGGATCGCCCGGGAGGAAGGAGCATCCACCATTCTGGATCCCGCTCCGGCGCAGCCCTTGTCGACCGAAATGCTGAGAGAAGTCGATATTCTCACTCCGAATGAGAGCGAAGCCTGCGTGCTGTTGGGCCGTCCGGCCGAGCGGCTCGGCTTGGATGACGCACCGGAAGTAGCCCGGGCGCTGCTGGCGAAAGGGCCGGGGGCGGTGATCCTCAAGCTTGGCGATGCGGGCTGTTACTATCGCGACGGCGAGCGGTCTTATCGCGCAGCCGGGTTTGCCGTGGAAGCGGTGGATACCACGGCGGCCGGCGACACGTTCAATGGAGCGCTGGCCGCCGCCCTGGGCGAGAAGCGCCCCCTGGAGGAGGCGCTCAAGTTCGCCAACGCCGCCGCGGCTATCTCGGTGACACGCATGGGGGCGCAGGCATCCATTCCAAGCCGGTCCGAGGTGGACCAATTCCTCAAGCGTTAGCGGCGTACAAGCGGTAGAAACGGAAGAAGAAGTTGTCAATGGGCAAGGTTTCGACCCGGGTGAATCCGGCCCGCTGAGCATAGTCGCGAAGCGTGCTGCTGCGCATTACCGTGCCGGTCCCTTCCGGCCGCTCGCCGCACATTCCAACCGGCAGGCAGTGCAAGATGCTGAACCCATACATCAGGCGCTCGACGTCAGTGCCCTCGGGCGTGAAGGGGTCACCGACTCGTTCGTCCATGATCAGAACCGTGCCGCCGGGTCGCAGCAGCCGCCGCATGGTTTCGAGCGCGCCCACCGGATCGGTCATGTCGTGGACGCATTCCATTGCCATGACCAGGTCATACTCTCCGGCCAGGTCCGGGTCCGCTGCGTCGCGCACCTGGAAGGTGACGCGGTCGGCGACGCCGGCTTCCCTCGCGATGTCTTTGGCCCTCTCGATTGAGACGGTATCCAGATCGAATCCGTCCACCCGCACATTCGGATAGCTTGTGGCCAATCCGACCGCCGAGTAGCCCCAGCCGCAGCCGAAATCGGCGACCCGGGCGGGTTCGGCGGACCAAAGGCGGGCATCGACGTCGGGCATCGTCGGGATCCACTTGGCGCCCAACTCAGTGAGGAACGCGGCCCGGTTCATCCTCGCCTGGCCCTCAACCAGGTCGCAGCCGTATGCCTCGAAGGGGACGCCTTCGCCGGTGCGATAGGCCTCCACAACACGCTCGAGCGGCTGTGTCGCCCTCGCCAGCACCTGCGCCAGCGGCGCCAGATAGTTGAGGCTGGATGAGTCGGCGAGGACCTCATCGTGACCAACCGGTAGGGTGTATCGCCTGAGCGGCGCCGGCGCCTCGGGATTCTCGACCGTGAGGATCCCGTTGACGGTCTGTTGTTCGAGCCACTCGCGGACGTATCTGGGGTGAGTTCCGGTTCGGATGGCCAGGTCTCCGGCAGTCATGGGGCCGGCGTCACGCATGGCGGCGTAGAAGCCGAGCCGGTCGCCCAGATACATAGAGAAGATCTTGAATGCTCCGCCGGCAGCCTCGAGAACGCTTTCCAGAAACGCGTCCCGCTGCTGGGCGACGGGGTCCGGGGTCATGATCCATGCGGTTGCCAAGCTGTTTCCCTCCTTAGATAAGTGTCGGGGAAGGCGTTTCTTGCTTTCCGCCTCCCTCACTTAGCAATTGCGAAGAGATCCTGCGCAACCCGACATTTGCTTTTTGGGGGAATTTCGGCGCGACCGGTGTTCGGTGCGAGAAAACGGGAGCCGCAGCCCCTAGAAGCGGACAACGGCCCCAGTCTTGATCAAGTAGCGTAGCTGTTCAACTGCTTGTAGCACAGAATTCGGTCCAAGGGAAGCACAAGTTCACGGTAGCGTTCAAATCCTTCAGCTCAGACCATAGAGATTAGATTTACGACTATCAAGTATTGAATCGCCGAAAGGCGTGCAGGTGAACGTGCCGGATCCGGCTGGAGACGGGAACCGGAGGGAAGTTTTCCCGGAGGCTCGCGCCGATAGTCGTTTGTTACCATGAAATTGCATCGATGCTTCGTTTCGAAACGGCTGGCGAATCCCATGGCGAGTGTCTGGTCGCCACATTGAGCGGCCTGCCCGCGGGTGTGCCGATTTCCGTCGAGGCGGTCGACCGCGAACTCTGGCGCCGCCAGCAGGGCTATGGCCGCGGCGGTCGGATGAAGATCGAAACCGACCGGGTCCGGATTGTCTCGGGCGTTCGGCATTCGCAAACGATCGGGGCTCCGATAGCGATGATCCTCGAGAACAAAGATTGGAAGAACTGGGCCGAAAAGCTGCCGGTTGAAGCCAGACAGGACAGCGAGGAGCACAAGCAGCGGGTGACACGCCCGCGGCCCGGCCATGCCGACCTGGCCGGGTGTATCAAATACAATTTCCACGATGCCCGATACGTACTCGAACGGGCCAGCGCCCGGGAGACCACCGCTCGGGTCGCGGTGGGAGCGGTCGCCAAGCAGTTTCTGCGGCAGTTCGGAATCGATATCTTGAGCCACGTCGTGGCTGTCGGCGGGGAGAAACTCGAGCGGCCGGTGGAGTGGGACGAGATTGTCGCCCTAAGCCGGCGCGACGAGGTGTTGTTAGGCTGCGTGGATGCGGACTTGCAACAACGGATGAAGGCGGTAGTCGACGAGGCATATCGAACGGGAGACACCGTCGGCGGCGTCTTCGAAGTGGTGGCTCACAAAGTTCCTCCGGGGCTCGGCTCGCACATCACCTGGGACTCGCGGCTGGATGGCCGTCTCGCTCACGCGATCGTGTCGATGCAGGCGGTCAAGGGTGTGGAGGTCGGGTTCGCCGCTGACGGAGCGCGCTCATTCGGTTCCCAGGTCCAGGACACGATCGGCTATGACCGGGAGGGTCGCCGCTTCACCCGGGGCGCGAACCGCGCCGGCGGCCTGGAAGGTGGCATCACAAACGGGCAGGACATTCTCGTCCGTGGAATGCTCAAACCGATATCGACGTTGCGCCGGCCGCTGGAGTCGGTGGACCTGGAGACCCGAGAGACATCGCTGGCCGCCTACGAGCGGAGCGATGTGTGTGTGGTACCTGCCGCCGGAGTAATCGGCGAAGCGATGGTTTCGATCGTCCTGGCGCAGGCGTTCCTCGAGAAGTTCGGCGGGGACTCATTGGGCGAGACCCGGCGCAATCTCGAGGGCTATCTAAAGCAAGTGGAGCAATTCTGATGATCTACGACATCATCCGCTATCCGGATCCTAGGCTGGAGACGCCGTGCGATCCAGTCGAGGAGTTCGATACGCCGGAACTCAACAAGCTCATCGCCGATATGTTCGACACCATGTACTATCACAAGGGTGTCGGTCTGGCGGCGCCCCAGATCGGGGTTTTGAAGCAGGTGGCGGTGATCGATATTTCAGTGGGCGAGAATCCCGAGGATAAGACGGTGATCATCAACCCGGTCATCACCCGGAAGGACGGAAAGCAGCGCGGCGAGGAGGGATGCCTCTGTTTCCCTGGTTTTCGTGAAGACGTGACCCGGGCTGATCGTGTGGTGGTTTCGATGAAAGACATCACGGGCAACACCGTCGAGCACTGCAGCGAAGAGCTGATGGCGCGGGCGATGCAGCACGAGATCGACCATCTGAACGGGATCCTCTTCATCAAGCACATCAGCGCGTTGAAGCGCGACCTGATCCGGCGGAAAATCCGGAAACTGACGAAAGCGGGCGAGTGGGGCGAAGTAACGCCCGGGCCCCGGGAAGACTCGATCGTCAGAGTGTAGCGCCGGAGAACTTAACTTTGCGCATCGCTTTTCTCGGGACCCCGGAGTTTGCTGTGCCCTCGCTCGAGCGAGTAGTGGAGGCGGGCTATGATGTCGTGGCGGCTGTCACTCAGCCGGACAAGCCCAAGGGGCGAGGCAAGAAGCTCACCCCGCCGCCGGTAAAAGAGACGGCCCTGCGCTTAGGGATCCCGATTCACCAGCCCGCGCGCATCAAGACGCCTGAGGCGGTCGAGTTTTTTCGCGGCTTGAAGGT
>CAYLSS010000032.1:6667-7416 GCA_964385765.1 uncultured Solibacteraceae bacterium | reverse complement strand
GGCGATGGCGGTGGTGGCGTACGGGAAAATCATCCCCCAGGCGATCATCGATATCCCGCGTTTGGGACTGGTCAACGTCCACGCCTCGTTGCTCCCAAAATACCGCGGCGCCGCGCCCATCCAGTGGGCGATCGCGGAGGGTGAGACGGTGACGGGGATCACGACGATGCTTATTGACGCTGGGCTGGATACGGGCGACATCCTGCTCGCCTCGGAAACCGAGATCGGACCGGAAGAAACGGCGATCGAGCTGATCGGCCGCCTCTCGCTGATGGGCGCCGACCTTCTGGTGCAGTCGTTGCGAGGCCTGGAGAACAGCAACATCACTCCGCGGCCGCAGGACCATGAACGCGCGAGCTTTGCGCCGATGCTCAACAAGGACGCGGGTCTAATCGACTGGTCCTGGAGCGCGGGGCGGATTCACAACCGAGTTCGTGGTTTTCAACCGTGGCCGGGAGTCTACACATGGTTTCGGGGACAGGCTCTTCACATTTGGCGGTCGCGGCCGGCTGAGAGCACTGCCGGGAGCAGGCCGGGCACGGTCACCGTGGAGCGGCGACGGCCCTTTGTCGCCTGCGGCGGAGAGACTGCGATCGAGCTGATAGAAGTGCAGATCGAAGGCCGGAAGCGGATGTCCGCGGAAGCCTTCGTCAACGGCCAGCACCTGGCCACTGGAGAGATCTTGGGAGGAGAACCAGGGTGAACATCCCTCTTGGATACCGTTACGCCTCCGCTTACGGGGGCATTCG
>CAYLSS010000032.1:0-6657 GCA_964385765.1 uncultured Solibacteraceae bacterium | reverse complement strand
GAAAGCTGATCTGGCACTGATCGTTTCCGACCAGGCCGCGTCAGCGGCAGCCGTTTTCACGACCAATCGCGTTCAGGCGGCTCCCGTCCGCCTGGGACGAAAACACCTGTCGGAATCGGGCGGCAAGGTGCGGGCGGTCCTCGTCAACGCTGGGAATGCGAACTGCGCCACCCTTACCGGAGACAGGGTCGCCTGGCTTTGTTGTGAAGAACTGGCCAAGGCGCTGGACGCACCCATGGCCGAGATCTTCCCGTCCTCCACCGGCGTGATCGGCGTCGAACTGAACCCCGAGTTGATCACGAGTCATATTCCGGAACTCGTGGAAGGGCTGTCGCCGGATCGATTGCCGGATGTCGCCGACGCGATCATGACAACGGATACGGTGCCGAAGGCGGCATCGGTCGATGTCGACCTCAACGACGGGAGGGTGCGTATCGCGGGAGTGACGAAGGGCGCCGGCATGATTCATCCGAACATGGCCACAACGCTCGGCTTCATCATGACCGACGCGCTGGTGGAACCGGTCGTGCTTTGGGAAATGCTGACTATCGCTGTCGAGCAAAGCTATCATCGCCTGAGCGTCGATGGCGATACATCGACCAACGACACGGTGCTGCTGCTTGCCAACGGGGCGTCGGGAGTGAGTCCGGCGGCTCGCGAGCGGCGCGTTTTCCAGAAGGCGCTCAACGGCGTCCTCGCGAATCTGGCGCAAAAGATCGCCCGCGACGGCGAAGGCGCCAAGAAGCTCGTGACCATCGATGTCATGGGTGCGCCGAGCGACGAGGCGGCCGCCCGGATCGCCCGCAGCATCGCCAATTCCCCGCTGGTGAAGACCGCGGTGGCCGGAGCCGATCCGAACTGGGGCCGAATCCTGGTGGCGGCGGGATATGCCGGGGTTCCATTCGAACCGTCCGAAGCCGACATCTATTTGCAAGGGACCAAGGTCTGTGAAGGTGGCGTGGCGGCGGTATTCAGCGAAGAGACGATGATCGAAGCGCTCGGGGGACCGGATTGCGAGATCCGCTTCGTGCTCACCGGTTCGGGAAAAGGACAGGCGCGTTTCTGGACCTGCGATTTCACGGAAGCCTATATCCACATCAACGCGGACTATCGGACATAAACACTCGCCGGCGGGACCGCCCCGCGCAACGCGAGACCCAGCTACTGAAAGCCCATGAACGTGGTGATTCCGCCATCCACCGCGATCACCTGACCGGTGATGTAGCGCGCCTCATCGGATGCCAGGAAACAGACGATCGCAGCGATGTCGGTTGGGAATCCGACGCGGCGCAGGGGCATCCGCCGGGCGATGGTCTCGCGATCGTAGTTTGGGATCAGAGCCGTCGCTCGCGCGACCTCGACGAAGCCGGGCGCGACGGCGTTCACCGTGATACTGTACTGAGCGAGATCGATGGCGGCCTGGCGCGTGAGGGCGTTGAGACCGCCCTTGGTCACTGAGTAGGGTCCGTAGTTGGGGAAGTTCTGCTGACCGTGAACCGAGCTGATGTTGATGATCCGGCCGGATCCCATTCCGATCATGAGGCGCGCGGCGGCTTGCGCGCAGAAATAGGCGCCCTTCAGGTTGACCGCCATCATTCGGTCATAGAAGGCTTCATCGACGTCCAGGAACTCGATTGTACCGGGGTCATAGGCGGCGTTATTGACGAGAATGTCGAGCCGGCCGTACTCCTTTTCGATGCGGGCGAACATGGCTTGTCGCTGGGAATGGTCGGCGATATCGGCTCGGATCGCGATTGCCTGGCCGCCCGAGGCGTCGATTTCTGCGACCGCCTGTTCGGCTTCCCCCTGGTGTTCGGCGAAGGGGTAGTTCACGACCGTCACGGCACCCTCCCCGGCCAGGCGACCGGCGATGCCGCGCCCGATTCCCCGGTTGGCGCCCGTGATGAGTGCGATCCGATTGCTGAGCTTCATCCCGTACACGACAGACGATAGCATAACGTGTCCGCTCAACCCGCGCATCGCGAATCGTTTTAGCACTCCGCTCTCCGCTGTTTTCGGACGCGGCTAAAATTGAGCTTGACCTCCGTCCCGCATGCCGCTAAGATCGAGAGAACCTCTTGGGTGCATAGAGCCTAACAGGGAAGTCCGGTGAGAATCCGGCGCGGTCCCGCCACTGTGATCGGCGAGCTGTTCCGACATGCCACTGAGGGAAAGAATCCTCGGGAAGGCCGGGTCAGCGCGAACGAATCCAATTCGTTCAGAGCCGTCAGCCAGGAGACCTGCCTGAGGGGGATAGCGGTGCGTTTTTCCGCGAGGAAACGGATGAGCTGCCTGGACATCGCCCTTCGACCGTGGAATGACCCCGGGGTGCGGAATGCACCGTTCGGAGGCATCTTCCCTCGCCTGACGTTCGATTGGCCGCCCCGGACTCTTCGAATTCGTCCTCTGACGTTAGCATCGACTCATTAACAGCGGAAGAATTGCGCCGGAAATTCTGTCGCCCGCGACGACGGGCAGGGAGGTGTTTTTGTGAGTATCGTGTTGAAAGCAGGTGCTCGAGGACAACGACAAGAGCGAGCCCGGACCTCTTGGTACAGCCCCTTGGCGGCCCTTCTCATTGTTGTTTTGAGCGGTCCATTCCTCCAGGCGGACAGCCTTCGAGGTAGGGTGCTCGACCCACATGGAGCGGCTGTTGAGGATGCCCGTCTGCGGTTGTTCGACAGGAACAGCGGGGAGTTGCGCAAGACACAGAGCGGCGACGGGGGCGCTTACGCGTTCGTCGGTATCCCCAGCGGCCAGTATCTGCTCGAAGCCGACGCGGCCGGCGCCGAGCTCACGGCTTCACAGGAGATCACTGTTCGCGGCGATGCCGCCAGGGATCTGAGTCTGTCGATTTCGGGCACAAGGGTCGAAGTGGTTGTTACCGCCTCGAGCACTCCATTGGTGCTCCAGGAAGTCTCCAAGGCCCTTGACCTAGTAGATTCGGAACAGATCGCACTGCGCAACGAGTTCTCGTTCACCGAGGCCATTCGAAACGTACCCGGCGTCCGCGTCAAGCAGTTGCGCGGTCCAGGCAGCCTGACCACAGTGCAGACCCGAGGGCTCCGCAGCCACGACACGGCACTGCTGATTGACGGCCTTCGATTCCGCGACGCCGCCTCCACTCAGGGCGACGCGACGGCCTTCTACGAGGACATGATCATCGTGGATACCGAGCGCATCGAGTTCCTCCGTGGCTCGGGCTCGTCGCTCTATGGCTCCCACGCGATGGGCGGGGTAGTGAATGTCAGCTCCCGTCAGGGAGGCGGGCGGCTGCACGGGGAGATGCAGGCCGAGGGCGGCGGACTCGGAATGCTGCGGGGCGTCGGCCGCTTCGGAGGCGGCCTGGCTGAGGACCGCTTTGTCTATAGCGGCGGCCTCGCGCACCTCAATGTAACCGGCGGCTACCGGGGCAAGAGTCCTTACCGCAACACGAGCGGCCAGGGTTTCGCCAAGTACAGCTTTACACCGAAGGTCTCACTGAGTGGCCGGATCTGGGCGAGTGACGCCTTTCTGATCCTCGCCGAGAGCCCGGCGTTCACCAACGAAATTCTCGCCAATTTTCCCGCTTCCGGGCCCGTGCCCGCCCGCGCGCTGCCGAACTCCGAACTCCTGCGGTTTGAGCGGGGCCTTCCTATTGACCCGGGCAGCGCCACTTTCATCCCATCTCCCATTGATCCGGACAACCGGCGAAGTTCCGCGTTCGTCGCCGCCGCGGCCATCCTCCAGCATCAGCTCACGCCGGGAAGCTCTTACAGGCTGGCCTATCAGCTCGTCGACACGAACCGGGCCACGCGGGATGGCCCGGCGGGTCCAGGCGCGTTCGATCCGGTTTTCAGCAACGAGAGCCGGTTCGAGGGCCAGACGAATCTGTTCCAGGCACGTACCGACCACCGGTTGGGGATTCACAATCTGGCCAGCGTAGGCTATGAGTTCGAGAACGAGAAATTCCTCAGTTTCGGCACCGATGAAAGTCCGAATCCGATCACAAGCCGGGTCGATATCGATCAAGCGACCCACGGGATCTTCGCCCAGGATCAAGTCCGGCTGCTGGATGGGCGTCTGCAGTTCTCGTTGTCCGGCCGGGCGCAGTTCTTCGTTCTGAACACGCCGTCCTTTTCCGGCGGCAGGAACCCATACGAGAGCATACCTGCGGAATCACCCGGCAATTCTTATACGGGAGATGCGGCCGTCGCGTATTTCTTCCGCGGCAGTCAGACGAAGTTCCGTGCTCATGCCGGCAACAGCTTCCGAGCGCCCTCGCTGTTTGAGCGGTTCGGTGGAACGTTCTCACCGTTCTCCAACGGATTCGACTTCTGGGGCGACCCACGGCTCAGCCCCGAGCGATCAGTCGCTCTTGACGGGGGCGTCGATCAGTGGCTGTTCGGTTCCAGGTTGAGCTTGAGCGGGACCTTCTTCTACACGGATTTGGAGGAGACGGTCATCTTCGACTTCGCGAACTTTCCGCCCGACGACCCCTTCGGCCGCTTCGGAGGGTACCGCAACGGAGGCGGCGGCGTGGCCCGGGGAGCCGAGCTCAGCGCCCGGATTACGCCGGCGCCGACGACAAGCATCCAAACCGCCTACACCTATAGCAACTCCGACTCGCGCACCCCGACGATCGGGAGGGACTTTTTTGGCCGGCAAGGGCTTTCGACGCACATCTTCACAATGAGCGCTACACAATGGATCGCCAGCCGTTTCAACATCACCTTCGATCTGTTCGCCGCCAGTGAGTATTCGCTCTCGCCATTCGGGGCCGGCGGGCGCCGGATGATTTTCGAGGGTCCGGTAAAGGCGGATGTAGTGTTCCGCTACGATCTGCCGGTCGCGGATCGCAGGAGCGTGGAGTTCTACGGCAAGGTGGAAAACGTCTTCGATAACAACTACTACGAGGATGGCTTCGGTTCCCCGGGGGCATGGGCGATCGGGGGGATCCGCTTCAAGTTCTAGCCCGGTGATCGTCCCAGCCGACGTGGAAAAAGATGTAACGGTTTTCCGCACTCCTACGTATTTTTGGGTGGAAACGCTCCTGGGACGAGAGCCTGGGAGAGTTCCATCCTCGAACATTTCCGAAACACATTACGAAAGGAGGGATGTAGCGTATGTTGGTCAACAGGTATCCCGATGTACGGCAGACGCTGGATCACTTCCATCGTTCTGTGGATCAGTTGTTTGAGAACTTCCTCGCTCCGACCGGGTATCACGGCACTGGGCCCGACGGGGCCGAGTTGGGCTTCACGGTAGCCGTCGAGACCGGTTGGACCGATGATAACCTGAACCTCCGAGTAGTCATCGAGGGCGAGCGGAAGACTCCCGAGCACTTCGGCGGAGGATCGTTGCATCCTTCTTTATTCCGACGGCTGAGCCACCCGACCAAGACTACTGGAACCGGCAAATGTATTGTGTGCGGGTGTTCGACGAACTCATTCATAACATTGATCGCAATCTCGGGAATCTGCTGATCACGCGCGACTGGACGCTGTGGATGATCGATTACACTCGCGCCTTCCGGCCCGAGCCGTGGTTGCGCGATCGCAAGAACCTGGTCCGATACGACCGGCGGCTTCTTGATGCGACCGGCGGCTTCTTAAGGCATTGGAGAATCTGGACGGCGCAGCGCTCAGGGAAAATCTCGAGCCCTACTTGAATCGGATGCAATTCGATGGCCTGCTCGCCAGGCGCGATCAGATTGTCGAGTTCTTCCAGGAAAAAGTACGAAGAAAAGGCGAACTTTCGGTCCTCTACAACTATCTCCCGCGGCCGGCAAGAGTCGAGTTCACGGTTTCCTATCCCGGTGGGGAGACGCTATCCGACGTCCGGGGCCGCGGCCAGAAGTCCAGAACGCTCCTGCGCATGACTGACACGATGTGCGGAGCCGGCAAGTAGCGATCGCAATTTCTGAAGTCCGCTAAGCCAGGATCTTCCCCAAAAAAGGAGTTCTCGGATGCCGACGGGAGGGTCCAAAATACCTCCAGCCCGGTTGGTAAACTAAGACATGTGCCATTTTCCGGAAGTGGAGGAGTGGACTAAACTCTGATGTGGAGGTCGGATCTGATGGCAGCACCAGCCGGGAAAGAGCTTACCACGGAGCTTGAAAACAGCGGGCTTCAGCGGAAGGATCTGATTCATGCCTGGCGAATGATCTACATGTCCCGGCGCATCGATGACCGGGAGATCCTGCTCAAACGGCAGCAGCGGACTTACTTCCAGATCAGCGCAGCCGGACACGAGGCGATCCAATGCGCCGCCGGGATGACGACCCGGCCCGGCCATGATTGGTATTACCCATACTACCGCGACCGCACGCTGTGCCTGACCCTCGGGGTGACCGCCGAGGAGATGCTACTGCAGGCCGTTGGATCGGCCGAGGATCCGGCCTCTGGCGGGCGCCAGATGCCGACGCACTGGAGCAGCCCGGAGTTGAATATTGTCACCACCTCTTCAACAACCGGCACGCAGTTTCTTCCCTCGGTCGGCTGCGCTCATGCCAGCCGTTATGTCAATCCCGGCAGCGATGAGATCACCCTGGTGTGCGGCGGTGACGGGCACACGAGCGAGGGGGAGTTTTGGGAAGCGCTGAACGCTTCCTGCCTCGAGAGGCTGCCAATCATCTTCTTGATCGAAGACAACGGCTACGCCATTTCAACCGCTGTC
>CAYLSS010000031.1:4624-12057 GCA_964385765.1 uncultured Solibacteraceae bacterium | reverse complement strand
CGGCGATTCGTTACGGCGCCCTCGTGGGCCTGCTCGGGGCGGGTGGACAGCTCATCCTGTTCCGCGCCCTGCAAAGCGGTCCGGCCTACCTGGTGTTCCCCATCGTCTCGCTCGCGCCGGTGGTCACCATCGTACTCTCCGTAGTCATCCTCCGTGAGCGCACCCATCGAGTCGCTGTCGCCGGTGTCCTGTTATCGCTCATCGCCATCGTCCTGCTCTCGCTGCAGGAACCCGAATCCGGCGGTCCAGTGGAGGGTTACGCCTGGTTAGTGGGCACGCTGGCGGCATTCCTGATGTGGGGAATCCAGGCTTACTTCTGGAAATCCTCCACCGGTTCCATCAACGAGGAAAGCCTCTTCTTCTATATGGCCGCCTCAGGCCTGGTTCTCGCTCCCGTGGCCTGGTGGATGACCGACTTCTCCGCCCCCATCAACTGGGGCCTCACCGGACCCTGGCTCACCGGGCTCATTCATTTCCCGAATGCGCTTGGCGCGCTCCTCGTGATCTACGCGATGCGGTCCGGCAAGGCGATGATCGTTTCGCCCGCCGTGAACGGCTTGTATCCGGTCATCACGATTGTCTTGTCCCTGTTTATCTACGCGCGCCTGCCCTACGTATGGAACGCCGTCGGCATGGTGTTCGCGGTAGTCGCGGTGCTGCTCATGTCCTATGGGGAGGAGTTGCAGGCTGCCTCCGCGCCCGCCCCGGCAGGACCTCCGCGAAAAGACGTTGTGGACGGATGATCCTAGGCAACCGAGATCGGCCGCGAGTTGACCGCTCACAAACTTCTTCGCGGACTTTTCAAACCTCCGCCAGCACCCGCTCCGCCGCCGACAGCGTCTCCTCCACATCCCGCTCCGTGTGCGCGATCGACGTGTAGAACCGCCCATCCGGCAACAGGTAAACCCCCTCCTTCAGCATTTCCAAAAGAAACCGCCCCAGCCGCTCGCGGTCGTCATCGAAATTGTCGCGATAGTGCGTCAGTTCGGTGCGCTCGGTGAAGTGGATCGAAAAGGCCGCCCCAAACCCTGACACCAGCAGCGGCAGCGAACGCCGCCGGCCGATCTCGGAGATGCCCTTCATCAGCAGCCCGCCGATTCGATTCGCCTCCCGGACCGGCTCCCCGCTCCCACGCGAAAGCTCCTCGAGCGTGACCCGGGCGGCGGCAAGCGACACCGGATTGCCGTTGAATGTCCCGCCGAAGGATACACCATGACCGGCGATGATCCGATCCATCACCTCCAGCCGCCCGGTAATTACGCTCAGCGGCAGGCCGCCCGCCACCGCCTTGCCGAACGTGGCGATGTCCGGCCTTACCCCATAGTGCGTCTGCGCTCCGCCGAGATCGATGCGGAATCCGGTGATGATCTCGTCGAAGATCAGCAGCGCGCCGTGACGATTCGCGATCTCCCGGACGCTCTCCAGGTACCCCGGCTTCGGCAATATGCCGCCGCTGTTCGACAGCACCGGTTCCATGATCACCGCCGCGATCTCCTCCCCTCGCCGCGCAAACACTTCCTCGACCAGATCCACCCGGTTCCAAGGCAGCACCACCACGTTCTCGCAGGCATTCGGCGCCTGTCCCATCGATTCCGGCACAGGGCGCGGAGCCTCGAGCGGCCCGACATCCTCCGCGCCCGGATGGTGGCTGATCAAAACCGAGTCCATCCACCCGTGATAGTGACCCTCGAACTTCACCACGAGGTTCCGGCCCGTGTGCGCCCGCGCCAGCCTTAGCGCAAGTTGAACCGCCTCACTCCCGCTCGACGTGAACGCGACCTGCTCGGCGCAGGGGACCGCCGCCTGGACGCGCTCCGCCACATCGATCTCCGCCCGATGCTCGGCGCCGTAGATCGCCGGGCGCTGCACCGCTTCACTCAGAGCGGTCACCAGCGAGACATGCTTGTGTCCCAGGATCGCCGGCCCCCACGCCAAAGTGTAGTCAATATATTCGTTGCCGTCTTCGTCGATCAGCCGCGAACCGCTGCCGTCACGGAAATACAGCGGCACCGGAAACCGCGCCCGAAATGGACTCGAAACCCCGCCGGCCAGGGACCTGCGCGCACGTGCCAACAGTTCACGGGAAGTGGGCCATCTATCCGTCATCGTGAATATCCTCAATAGCACTTGGCCGTCACGCCGCCGTCCACCACCACAATGGAGCCGGTGATGAACGAAGCGTCATCGGAGGCGAGAAACGCCGCCGTCTTGGCAATCTCCCACGGAGTCGCGATGCGCCGCAGCGCATATTCCTGGCTCACCCGCTGCCGGGCGGCTTCCGGATCCGGATCCTTTTCAAAATACTCCCGCACCATTGGCGTGTCCACGTCTCCGGGACAGATGGCGTTGACCCGGATGCCGACCGGCCCGTAAGCCAGCGCCGTGGAGCGGGTCATCGCGATGACGCCGCCCTTCATCGCCGAGTAAGCGCACAGGTCCGGATCACCGACAAAGCCAAGGATCGAAGCGATGTTCACGATCGCGCCCCCGCCATTGCGAAGCATCGCCGGTATGCCGTACTTCGAGCACAGAAACACACCCTTCAGATTGACCGACTGCATGCGGTCCCACTCGGCCTCGGTGGTATCGGCGAGCTTGCCCAGTATCTGGACGGCGGCGTTATTGACCAGTATGTCGATCCGGCCATGGCGCTTCTCCGTAGCCTCCATCGTCAATCGGACATCGTCCGGCTTGGAGACATCGGCCAACCGAAACTCGGCGGAAAGATCGGAAGCCGCAGCCGTCCCGGATTCCTCGTTCCAGTCCACGACAACCACCGTCGCACCCTTCTCCACGAACAATTCCGCGATTGCCCGGCCAATTCCGGATCCCGCCCCGGTTACCACCGCCACCTTGCCTGCGAGCGCCGCATTACTTCTCTCCATGCCAACCAAGTTAACCACAACGCCGGCGCGTCACGCGGCTCTCTTACATTCCCTGGCTATCCCGCCCGGTGGAACTCTCTCGCAGCAAGAAATCCCCGTTGCGGCGGCCTTCCGGCACCCGCCACTCCCCGCCCAAACTCCTGTTCAAGCTGTTTCCACGTCCGTCCTGCTGAAGTCATCGCCCTTGCACAATAAGGAAACCTTTTTTGCTTGCGCCAGGGCATACGCAAAGCAGTCTCCCATGTTCAATCTCGCCGGACGCCCTCGATAGCGGGCGAACGCGTCTAGCGCCACCTTCGCCTGAACCACGGTTACTGGTTCAACCAGCAGGCCAATGCTTTCCATGAATGCTGCCGACTTCGTCTCTCCTCGCTCGCCATATCGGGTCCGCACGCGTACCTGTACCTCCCACCAGTTCACGGCCGAAATCCAGGCCTTTCCCGCCGTCAGAAGTTTGGACAGGTACAACTCTGCGTCAACCTCATCGAATAGAATCGCCACCAGCGCCGACGCATCGACAGCAATCCTCACTTCGGCAAACCCTCTGCATCGTAAAAATCCCGATCCGTCATCTTAGGGCCTACCACCGGCAGTTGCCGCAGTTCTTCCAGGGCACGCTCCGCGGCAATCCGCCGCTTCGCTAGCTGCTCCTCGGCGTTGACCCGCTGCAAGGCCAGTTGCGCCTTAACTGCGGTTCCAATCGCGTCTGTGATCGGCACGCCCATCAGAGCCGCGAGACTCCGCGCATCCTCGACCACGTCGGGACGTTTTATCTGAATCGGGCTTGGCATGATTTCATCATATCATGATCTAAGCTTGGTCATGACACATGTATAGTATGAGAACCTGATCTGAGAAATCCGTGACCTATCCATCACCCGCCGAAGTCGAACGGATCGCCAGGCTGCCAGATCCCGTGCTGCGCAATCTCCGGATTACTCAGGCCTACCACGAAATCTCCTCGGCCATCGCCGGACGCATACCCGGCGGCGCGAACTGGTGCACCTACGCGGTCTGGGCCTCCAAACAGGCCGGCCAGACCATTCGCCACGAAGACCTCACCGATACCGCCCGTCGCTACATCCGCGAATCGGGTCATATTCGGGAAGAAGCAAGCCGCATTGAACCCCTCTTGGCAATCAGCAGCCTCGATGTCTATGACCTGATTGCTAGGGTCATCGAACAGTACGGCATCTTCAGCGGCGTAGCCGATCCGCTCGCCCGCGGCAACCAACTGGTCTTCGGAGATATTGCCTACCACTGTTCCCGCTTTGTCGAATTCCTTGACACCACTTCGAGCCAGGAAGAAGAGGCTGCGATGGCCGCATTCCTCCATCCCCTGGATCCCGGACCTCCGCCCGAAGGCCAGAGCCTCCTCCGCGAGTCCTTCGAGGCATACCGTCAAGCTCGCCACACCGAAGACTCCAAGCAGCGCGCCGAACTTCTTCTCCTTGGCTCACTCAAGATCGGCTACCATGAGCAGCTTCGTGTCCAGCCCGAGATCGTCGAAGCGTTCCAGGTCCGGGGTCTCGACCAGGACCTGCTCGCCAGCCACTTGTACGGAACGCTCGCCGCGAAGACAGGAATCCTGGGAAGAATCCTCGTGTGGATCATTCCCTCGCGGAAACGTCTGTTTACGGATGTGGCCAACCGGATTGCCGGAGAATTGAACCATCTCGTTCGCCATGTCGTGACCCGGTGCCTTATGGTGCTCGAACTGCCCGGCAACCAGACCCTCCGGCTTGGCGAAGACATTCCACGAGAGTTCCCGCGGCTTCTCCAGCACCTGGATCATCCGGGGTTTGCCGCCACGATCCGACTTCTGGATCCCACCCCCGACAGCCCCACTGGAAGCGGCGCTCTCGACTGGACGGACTTCCGCGAGCGCCTGCACTTCATCGCTGATTTCTTTCGCGCCTATCAGCAATCCGATGAGTTGCATTCAGTCCCCTTCTCTCCCGCCCAGGTCGCCCAAATCAAAGCCGGCCGCCGCCCCCCAGGTCAGCTCTGATTCCATCCTCCATCGAACCTCCTCGGGCTCACCTTGAAACAACGGCCCTTGGCAACATGTCTCCACAATTATGAAGCGATTCGCAGCAATCGGTATCCTCACTGTCACTGGCCTTCTCGCCAGCGACGTCGGCAGAGGTCTCGCTCTCTATCAACGCGGACAGTATTCGGCTGCGGTGGAGGAATTGCGCGAGGCTTTGAAGGAGCAGCCGCGCAATCGCGAAGCCCGCTATTACCTGGCGCTCGGCCTGATCGAGCTGGAGAAGTATCGGGAAGCTGAAACACACATGGCCGCTCTCGATCTGCAGGAGGAAATCCCTTCCGAGGCGGAGACCAAGATTGCACTCGCTCGCGCTCAGATGGGCCAGGACGAGTTCTCCAAAGCCCATGCGAATCTAAAGACAGCAAAGGCACTCTCCCCCAAGGAACCCGAGGTCTATCTCCGGCTGGGACAATTGCATCTCCATCAGCAAGACTATGCCGCGGCTGTCGACCCTCTACGGAAAGCGATCGAGCTGAAGCCCGACCTCGCATATGCACACTACTACATCGGCATCGCCTACAGTAACCTCGACCGCCCGGACAAGATGGTCAACCACTTCCACCACTTCATCGAGCTGAAGCCCAATGCTCCGGAGGCAACGAAGGTCAAGTCAGTCCTCCGCAGCTTCCGGCGCTAGCTGGTGGCTGGAGATTAAAGCTCGAACTCGAGGATCCCCCCCGTTAGCTGCAGCACAAACACTGAGTCCGTCGCTTCGTAAATACCGCAGTCCAACTAAAAGGCGCATGCCATCGAACTCCCGAGGGGCTGCCGTCTGCCGGTATCACCCATGAAAGTACTCGAGAGCGAAACACCCGGGGTGACGCGAGGTCTACCAAGGGAGAAGCCCATATCTGCAAACGAACTGAAAACAAGCGAGCTCTTCCAGCGTTGCGATCCCCGGCAATTCTCGTTCAAAACCACTGACGAACTGGATCCCATCGAAGACATCGTCGGACAGCCGCGCGCCGTCGAAGCTGTGCGCTTTGGCATCGACATCCAGCGTGAAGGCTACAACATCTTCGTGCTGGGGCCGGCCGGGACCGGGTCAACGGCCTGGCCGTTTTCCCCTTCAGCGACTTCCTGTTCGGCAGGCCGTGCCGCATCACGGCGCGCACACGCGTCGGGAAAGGCGAGGTGATCGATATCGAGCGCGAGGTGGCCCTCGGCGGGCCGATCCATTCCAAAGGCGTGCTCATCCTGGCGGGCTTTCTCTCCGGCCGTTATGCCCAACGGCTGCCGCTTTCGCTCTCGGCCAGCCTCGTATTCGAACAGTCCTACACGGGCATCGGCGGCGACAGCGCTTCGCTGGCCGAGCTGTTCGCGCTGCTCTCCTCCATCGCCGACGTCCCGTTCAAGCAGTCGCTGGCCATCACCGGCTCCGTCAACCAGCACGGGTGCGTTCAGGCTGTCGGCGGCGTGAACGAAAAGATCGAAGGGTTCTTCGACGTCTGCCGTGGCCGCGGGCTCACCGGCGAGCAGGGCGTGATCATTCCCGAGTCCAACAAGCAGCACCTCATGCTCCGGCGTGACGTGATCGAGGCCGTCGAAGCCGGCAAGTTCCATATCCGCGCCGTTCAGTCCGTGGACGACGGCATCCCGCTCCTCTCGGGCCTCTCCCCGGAGTCCTTCAACGACAAAGTGAGCGCCCGTCTCGAGCAGTTCGCCCGCGAGCGCCAGCAGTTCGCCGCTGAAATGCGCGTCGCGGCCGGCAGTTGATGATCAGCCCCCACCACGCTGAGCCGGCGATCCCGCCACCTCGGCGCCGGCGGCCCCGCGGACCTTGTCGATAAGTCTACTCTCCAGTGGGCCCGTTGGGCGGCGGCGGTTCGTTGATCACCAGCCAGTACAGGCCAAGCTGCCGAATGGCATCCGCGAACTGCGTGAAGTCGACCGGCTTGCGCACGTAACTGTTCGTGCCCAGATCGTACCCGGCTGCGACGTCCCGGTCTTCGGTGGACGTGGTCAGAATCACAACGGGCAGCCGCCGGGTCCGTTCATCGGCGCGAATCCGGCGCAGCACATCCAGGCCGTGCACCTTGGGCAGCTTCAGATCAAGGAGGATCAGGGCGGGCAGTTCGCACCTTTCCGTCGCCTCAGCCGGGCCAAAGAGTCGGTCCAGAGCTTCCTGCCCGTCTTCGGCGACCACCAGTTCGTTGGCGACGTGGCTCCGTTCCAGCGCTCTCTTGGTGAGTTCCACGTCACTCGGATTGTCTTCGACAAGGAGGATTCGTTTCGCGCTCAACTCGGTGCTCCAATAGTGAAATAGAAGGTGGCGCCTTCATCGGGCTTGGCGTCCGCCCAGACCCGCCCGCCGTGACGATGGATCACACGCTGCACAATCGCCAGGCCAACGCCCGAGCCGGGGAACTCTTTCGCTTTGTGGAGTCGCTGAAAGGCGCCGAACAGCGTTGCGGCATGGGCCATGTCAAAACCGACGCCGTTGTCGCGCACGTAATAGACAGGCTGATTGTCCTCGGCGGGGGTCCGGGCGAACT
>CAYLSS010000031.1:4398-4614 GCA_964385765.1 uncultured Solibacteraceae bacterium | reverse complement strand
CGCGCGCGAGGACCCGTGAACTTGACGGCGTTCCCGAGCAGGTTGCTCAATGCGATCTCCAGCAAACTGCCGTCGCCCCGCACGTGCAGATCGGGCTCAATCGCAATTTCTATTTCCCTGCCGGGCTCGGCCTCCCGAAGCCGGCTGGCGATGCTCTGCGCGGTCTGCGTCAGATCAACGGACTCCAGCCTCATCTCCATTCGATTAAGGCGGGAA